>JAFDJI010000942.1 GCA_019307545.1 Deltaproteobacteria bacterium
CCTCGACGTCCTGGTCGCCCTGGACCACCACCGGGATGCCCCCTTCGAGAACCTGTTCACCGACTTCTCCGCCGAGATCTCGTGGCTCCACGGCGGCTCTTGGTGCGCCGGGCCCCCGTCGGGAGCGCGGGAGACCTTCTGGAACCTCCCCGGACCGCTCCCGCCGCCCTACTTCGGCTACATCCAGACCACTGTCGTGGGCGACCTGACGGAGGAGGACCTCTTCACCGAGGACGCCGAGTGGTACGAGAACGTGGCGAACCTGGTGCCGGCCGACCTGCACCAGGCCCAACTCGACCGGCGGCTGGGTATCATACCGGTCGAGCCAGAAGAGGAGGACGACCCCGGAGCATGTGGGTGCGACGCCGGCGGCACGGCAGGGGCGACCGTCGTGCTCTGGGGGCCGATCGGGTGGTTGGGCTGGCGCCGGCGCCGCCGCCCTGAAGCTGGAGACCGACGAGGGGGCGTAGGCATCCTGTGCTAGCTTTCGCGGCCATCACGTGCCGTCGGGCGGAGGAGACCATCATGCGCCGAGTCGCCCTCCCATCCCCCGTGAACGTCCCCGCGTCCGCTCTCCTTGGGGTGAGGTGGCCGGCGGTCCCCGCCGCGGCCGGAGCCACCGCGCTCGCCATCCAGTTCCAGCTCCAGCAGTACCAGTGGTGGTCGGCCGACGCGTTGCGTGCGCACCAACTGACGCAGCTTGCGGAGTTGCTGCGCCACGCCCGGGCCACGGCGCCCTTCTGGGCGAAACGGCTGGAAGACAGGGACTTCGACCTGCGGGCCCCGCTCACCTGGGACAGGTTCGAGCGGCTTCCCCTCCTCACCCGGCGCGATCTCCAGGACCACGAGGGCGACCTCCGCTGTCGCCGGGTTCCGGACGGGCACGGCCCGGTCTTCAGCACCTCGACCTCCGGGTCCACGGGGCAACCGGTCACGGTGCACAAGACCGAGGTGGCGAACGTCTTCTGGCGGGCCATTACCCTTCGCGAACACCTTTGGCACCAGCGCGACCTGGGCGCGAAGCTCGCGATGATCCGTTACGTCCGGGACGCGAACGCGGCAAGGCCACCCCGGGGCGCACGGCAGGACGGGTGGGGCCCATCCACGGACTGGGCCTACCGTACCGGTCCCGCCAGTTTGCTGGCGATCCGCAGCGACGTGAAGGCGCAGGCGAAATGGCTGCAGCGCGAGAACCCCACCTACTTGCTGAGCTACCCGTCCAACCTGCTCCTCCTCGCCCGCCATTTCCAGCGAGGGGACAAGCCCGTTCCCCCGAGCTTGCGGCAGATCCGCACCATGAGCGAGACGCTCACGCCCGACACCCGCCGCTTTTGCGAGGAGGTATTCGGCGTGCCCATCGTGGACATCTACAGCACCCAGGAGGTCGGCTACGTCGCACTCCAGTGCCCGGACCATCTCGGCTACCATGTGCAGTCGGAGACGGTGATCGTGGAGGTCCTCGACGACGACGGGCGCCCGTGCCGACCCGGAACGGTGGGGCGGGTGGTGGTGACCCCACTGCATAACTACGCCATGCCGCTGATCCGCTACCAGGTGGGGGACTTCGCCGAGGTTGGCGAGCCATGCCCTTGCGGGCGCGGTCTCCCGGTGTTGAAACGCATCCTGGGGCGGGTGCGAAACATGCTCACCTTCCCCGACGGCCGTCGGAACTGGCCCGTGTTCGCGGACGACCAGTTCGTTACGATTGCGCCCATCCGGCAGTACCAGTTCGTGCAGAAGACCCGCGAGCGGATCGAAGTGCGCTTCGTGGCCGACCGCGTGGTGACCCCGGAGGAGGAGGACCGCTTTCGGGCGCTGATCAACGGCCGCCTGGGGTACGACTTCGACCTCGTGTTCACCTACCACCCCAGCATTCCGCGTGATGTGAGTGGGAAGTTCGAGGACTTCAAGTCCGAGGTGGAGCCCCTTTCCTAGATCTCCTGCTGGAGCACCACCCGCCGGGCATGAAGTCGGGTAGGCTCTGCAGGGGAGGAGCCATGGCCTCTTTCCAGGTCTTCAAGACCTACTACCAGTTCAAGATGGATGTACTCGTGCTGACGGGGCAGGTTGTGGGCGCCAT
>JAFDJI010000943.1 GCA_019307545.1 Deltaproteobacteria bacterium
CTCGGCCCCCTCGGGAGTCCCATACCCGGATGGTCGCGGTGCCCGGGCGGAGTCCCTCGACGAGGATCCCGTCTGCCAGTTCTTCCACCCTGACCACGTCCGGGTCGAGGTTGACCATTCCCGCGACCGACCCGATGCGCAGCCGGTCCTTCTGCCCCGACTTCAGGTCGTGTTCGACCAGTTGGAACTCGCCGGGTGCCACGGCCTGTCCCGAGGCGCGGAGCGGAGCACCGCACATGGTTGCGACGGACAGGAGCAGCAGCAGTGGCCCGGCCGAGGGTACTGGCGCCGCACACCGCATGAATCAGGGAGGAGTTGGTGTGACCGTGATCTCGGCCTCGAACGTGTAGTCGCCCGCCGCTTGGGCCAGGTCGCTGATGATCGCCCATTCGATGATCGTACTGAAGGCGCCGGTGGCGCCGACCGACGGTCGATAGAATAGCGCCTGTTGCGACCCGAGGTCGCCTGGCGCGTTCCATATTTTTGGATTCCCATCCTCGTCGCTCATGGTGATCACCCCGTTGAACGGGACGGCGCTGGCTGTCTCATCGACCATCACCAACATGTCGTAGCTTGTGCCCTCTGGCGTGTTGCCGCCGCAGTTGAGGGTGGTCGTGTCGCTGATCTCCTCCTCGGTGGGGGTCGATGTGCTCTTCGTTTCGCCGATGTCGCTGAAAAGCCAGGTACATCTGAGCGTGTCTTCCAAGGTCACATACCAGACCAGGCTGTCGAAGCCATCTGCGTGGGCCGGACCCGACGCTCCCAGGAACAGCAGCACCGCTCCGAACCCGATTGTTGCTCTCATCATGATGGATTCCCTCCTTTCTCTTGGGTTTGTGATGGGGCGTTGTCGCCCCCTGCGCCGGGCGGAGCGACGGTTGCCCCCCCAACGCCGTTCTCGAATCGCTCTACGCAGTGCAGCGACGCCGTCGTGCTCTCCAGCCGAACCTCGAGCACATCGCTGACCGCCGGCAGCACACCCAGCGGCACTCGGACCTCGCGACGCGTGTGGGGCAGCAGGGTGACGGCCTCGACCTCGGCGGTTCGAATGGCCGCGCCTTTGTGCTGCACCTCTACGACGCCGGACACCACGTGCGTGATGTGACCTGCGTTCTCGAGGTGCAACACCGCTGTGGCGACGTCATCCTCGGTGGCCAACTCGACCCCGCTCAGTTCCAGCCGATCCACCACCTCGAACTCGGCCTCGGGCGCCAGGACCTTCCCGCCGCCGATATCGATCACCCCGATGACGCGGTAGCGTCCCGGTGCGAGCAGGTCGTGGAACTCGGCCAGGACCCGCGCTGTACCGCCCGGCTGGGCCCCGGAGGGCCGCATGGCCACCTTGCTGACGAGGGCACCCTGCTCGTCGACGATGATGAAGCTCCCTTCCGCCCGGATCGAGCCGTTGCCCCGGTTGGCGAGGCGCCCCGAGATGGTGAGGGGTCGGGTGTCGTCCGGGGTGGACACCGCGAGATCCAGGAGATCCGCAGCCCAGGAGGTACGCCCCTCGGTATCGACGACGACCAGGTGCCCGAATTGCAGTCTGGGACGCATCAGGACACCGGGGTCGACTTCCACCGCCCGAGGACTGCTGAAAGCTACGAGGAGCGCGGCGAAGCAGCTCCCCTCCGCGTCCTCCGGCAGGCTCACCGACACCGTGAGGTCCTGTGAGGCACCCGGCGGGAGCGCGTAGACCTCGGGCACGACCTGCACCCGCAGCGTGCAGGAGCGTACCTGCGTCCCGGGCTCGTGGTACCGCACACCCCCTTGATCGCCACCGGACAACGTCCAGTCTCGGAGCAGGACGCGACCGTCCAAGGGCTCGTCCGAGCCATTGCTCACGGTGACCACCTGCAGGCCGTGGCCTCCGGGTGGCACCACCAGCCGCGTCCCGAGTGGTGAGATGCTCACCTGCGCGCTGGCGGGGGACGAGCTCGCGATCAGGAGAAAGAGGAGGAGTGCAACGCGCCGGGCACCGGCAACACAAGTGGTGCACACTGGACAGCGCTGGCCCGAGGAACCTCCTCTCATCAATGCTTCTCCCGTGCGAGATGGAGACGATGCCGAGCAGCGAGGTCT
>JAFDJI010000944.1 GCA_019307545.1 Deltaproteobacteria bacterium
CCGACCCGCCTTGCCCTGTTGTCGGTCGTGCTCCTTTCCGCGGCCGGCTGCCGAGGAGAGGAGAACCTCGCCGACGCCGTGACCGCCGCGGCGATGATGGACCACCTCCAGGCGCTCCAGGACATCGCCGACGACAACGACGGCAACCGCGCCGCCTTCACCGAGGGCTACGCGGCGAGCGCGGACTATGTCACCGAGCAGTTGGAGTTGGCTGGCTACGAGGTCCACACCCAGTCCTTCACCGTGGCGATGTCGGAGTTGGAGGACTCCAGCCTTTCCCAGGTGGAGCCCCTGGCGGTGGACTACCCCTTCGAGGGAGAGGCGGACCTCGGCTACGCCATCTTCGGCGGGTCACCGAGCGTGGACCTCACCGCCGAGGTGGTCCCGGTGGACGTCATGATCCCCCCGGGGACCGACCCGAACACCTCCAACAGCGGCTGTGAGGCTTCCGATTTCGAGGACTTCCCGAGCGGGGCCATCGCCCTGGTACAGCGTGGGACCTGTGCGTTTGCGACCAAGGTCTTGAACGGCTTCGATGCGGGCGCCGTCGCGGTGCTCATCTTCAACGAGGGCCAGGAGGGGCGCACCGAGTGGATCTGGACCAGCATGCCCCTGTACGACCCGCCCGATATCGCCGCCGTGGGACTCACCTACGGCCTGGGCGCAGAGTTGGTCGCGCTCGCCGAGGCTGGGACGGTACGCGTCCACCTCATGACCGACGTCACCTGGTCCGACGTCACCGACGTCAACGTGTGGGCCGAGACCGAGCGGGGGGACGAGGACAACGTGGTGCTCGTGGGCGCCCACCTGGACAGCGTCCTCGCGGGCCCCGGCATCAACGACAACGGGAGCGGCAGCGCACTGGTGCTCGAGACCGCGATCCAGTTCGCGGAGCTGCAACTCAGGCCGGTGAACAAGGTGCGGTTCGCCTGGTGGAGCGCCGAGGAGGTGGGGCTGGTGGGCTCCTGGTTCTACGTCCAGGAGCTGGTGGCCGACGAGATCGTCTACCTCAACTACGACATGGTGGGCTCCCCAAACGGGCTGCCGCTGGTGTACGCGTCCGGGAGCCTGGAGGACGACCCCTACGATCCGGGCCCCGAGGAGCTGGTCATCCGCGACCTCTACGACCAGTGGATGAGCGACAACGGGCTCCCCTACGGGGAGATCCCGGGGGCCATCTCCTCGGACGTCCGCTGGTTCTTGGACGACGAGATTCCCTCCGGGGGCCTGTTCACCGGTGCGACGACAGTGAAGTCCGAGTACGAGGCGAGCATCTTCGGCGGCACCGCGGGCGAGGCCTACGACCCGTGCTACCACCTCGACTGCGACACCGTCGACAACATCGATACGGTCCTGCTCGGCGACATGGGCGCCGCCTCCGCCTACGCCCTGCAGGAGCTGGCGATGCGAGAGGCGCCGCTGTCTCAGGGACCGTAGGCTACTTCGTATCGACGGAGATCAGCTCCACCTCGAAGACCAGGGTCGCGTTGGGCCCGATCTTGGGTGGGGAGCCGCGCTCGCCGTAGGCGAGGTCGCCGGGGATGTACAGCTTCCACTTGGCGCCCGCCTTCATGAGCTGCAGCGCCTCGGTCCAGCCGGCGATGACGCCGTTGACCGGGAAGGTCGCCGGCCGGCCTCGGCTGTAGGAGCTGTCGAACTCCGTCCCGTCGACGAGGGTGCCGCGGTAATGGGTGGTCACCCGGTCGGTGGCGGCGGGGCTTGCACCGGCGCCCGCGGTGATGATCTCGTACTGCATCCCGCTCTCCAAGGTGATGACGCCCTCTCGCTTCCCGTTCTCCTCGAGGAAGGCCACGCCCTTGGACTCGTTCTCCGTGGCCTCCGTCTTCCGCTTCTCCATTTTGGCCGCCCGCTGCTCTTTCCGGAACTCGGTGACCACCGCGCGCATCTCCTCTTCGGTCATCAGTGGCTCGGAACCCGACAGCTTGGCGTCCATGCCCGCCTTCACCTGCTCGGTGTTCGGGTTCGGCTCGATCTCGACGAAGGATTTGCCGATGTCCCAGCCGATGGAGTAGCTGACCTTGTCCAGTTGGGTGGGCAGGGCAGCATCGACGGCGGAGG
>JAFDJI010000945.1 GCA_019307545.1 Deltaproteobacteria bacterium
TTCCTTATTTGTTTACGTTCGGTCATCGGGAGGCTCCCAACAAATGTTGAATCGCAAGGTTATTGGTCTGTTTGCAGTAGCTGGTGTTTTGAGTGCTTGTGGAGGAGAGGTCGGGTCTGACCAGGCCAACACTCCCCTGACCTCCGCCCAGGACGGAGACACGCTGCACGAGTGGCTCATCCAGGAAGAGGCGGCCAGCCTGGATGTCATGCGCATCCACGTGACGCCCGAAGAGATCGAGGCGGTACACGCAAACACCGAGCCGCGGCTGAAGGTCGGCGTCGTCAAGGACCTCGACGTCACTATCGACTTCAGCGGGACCGCAACCGCTGGGCTCCGCACATCGGAGACGGGCTTCGTCTGGAGTGGCGTGGTCGAGTCGGCCGGGGCCGGCGCGATGCAGCTCCAGTTCACGGACTTCTCGCTCCCCGCTGGCGCCGACCTGTACCTGTACAACGACTACGGTGAGGTCTTCGGCCCCTACGCCGACAGCGGCGCCTTCTGGTCCCCCAACCTGCGCAGCGACCACGTCTACCTGCAGGTGCACTATGAGGGCCTCGACGCCACGTACGGGCTGCAGAAGACACGCCTGAGCCTGGGCAAGGTCAGCCACATCTCCCCGAAGTTCATCACCCAGAAGAAGCGGCCCCAACCGCCCACGGGCAACCTGTGCAGCTACAACGAGGTCTGCGTCGAGGACGCCGCGGACTCGGACATCTATCCCGGGATCCTGGACGCCCAGGACGCGGTGGCCGCATACACCTTCGCGACTGCCACTGGCACCTATATCTGCTCCGGCGGTCTGATTGCCGATGATGACCCGGCGACTGACAAGCCCTTCTTCCTCACCGCGAACCACTGTGTCGGAGACGCCGATCTGGGCAGCGTGACGGCCTACTTCGACTACCGGATCGACCACGGAGAGGACTGCGACTACTGGCCTGGGGCCGGCAAGACGGTCACGGGTTCGGTGGGCCACACGATGAGCGCCGACGCCGACTACGCGCTGATCGAGCTGTCCGGTTTGCCGGCGGAATTCCAAGTCAAGTTCATGCCCTGGACCGACGTGGTGCCCAGCGAGGGCGAGACCCTGTACCGCATCAGCCACCCGGCCGGCGCGCCCCAGGCCTACTCGGAGCAGCGCATCGAGAGCACCTTCGGCACCTGCGGCACGCTCCCGATGCCGAACTTCCTCTACAGCCAGGACATCTTCGGCGCGACCGAGGGCGGCAGCAGCGGCTCGCCGGTCTACAACGGCAACGGCGAGATCGTGGGCCAGCTCTACGGCAGCTGTGGCTACAACAACGAGCCCTGCGACCCAGTCGGAAACCGCACCGTCGACGGGAGCATCGCCTACTGGGCTGACGACCTGAGCACGGTCCTCGGCCAGGCCAGCGGCTGCACCGCTAACGCCCAATGCGACAACGGCAACGCCTGTGACGGGCTCGAGACCTGCGACCTCGACAGCGGCGACTGCCTGCCCGGCCAGGCGGTCACCTGCAACGACACCTCCACCGAGTGTGGAGACGACATCTGCAACCCGGCCACCGGCGCTTGTGAGATGGTCCCGAACGACTCCTACTGCACCGACGGCGACGCCTGCACATCCGACACCTGCAATGTCGCTGGCGCCTGCGAGTCCTCCGCACCCAGGGATTGCGACGACGGTAGCGACTGCACGGACGACTCCTGCGACTCCCTGACTGGTGGATGCATCAACGTCGACAACGGCACCTGCCCCCCCGACGAGTGCGCCGCCTACAGGGAGGCCTGCAACTCCAGCGCCGATTGCTGCGAGCCCATGAGCTGCCACCCGCGGAAGGGCTACTGCCGGTAGGTAGATAGACGCCCCGCAGGCCCCCGCCGGTCACCATGCCGGCGGGGGCCTTCGTGTCTCAGGGGCATCCTCGGCGGGGGATCCGAGCGAAGACGGGTTCTGGACCATGGACTTCAGCGGGAACTTCAAGAACCGCAACGGCGAGGTGCGGCTGCTGACCCCGGACGGCGAAACGGTGGTCGACGCCATCGACTGGACGGCGCCTATGAAAGGCAGCAGCCTGTTCCGGATCAGCGATGG
>JAFDJI010000946.1 GCA_019307545.1 Deltaproteobacteria bacterium
CACCGCCGTCGGGCTCCCCCTCGGGAAGGCGACCTACCACGGGATCGTCGACACCCCGCCCGACATCCGCCCGGTCCTGTTCCAGCTCGACTTCAAGGGGCTCCTCGACGTCGCCATGATCCCGGTGGTGGTGATCTTCCTGTTCATGGTGCTCTTCGACACGATTGGCACTTTGGTGGGCGTCGGCCAGCACGCGGGACTCATGAAGGACGGGAAGCTGGAGCGGGCGGGCCGGGCGCTGCTCGCCGACGCGGTCGGCACCACCGCCGGCGCGGCGCTGGGGACCTCGACGGTCTCGAGCTACATCGAGAGCGCGGCCGGGGTCTCGGAGGGGGCCCGGACCGGGCTGGCGAGCGTGGTCACCGGATGCCTCTTCCTTGCGGCGCTGTTCTTCTACCCGCTGGTCCAGATGATCGGCGGCGGGGTGGTCATCGCTGAGGGCATGCCACCTCTCCACCCGATCACCGCGCCGGTAATGATCCTGGTCGGGTCGATGATGGTCCGCGGCGTGCGCGAGATCCCCTGGGACGAACCGGCCGAGGCGATCCCCGCCTTCCTGGTCATCCTCGGCATGCCGCTCACCTACTCGATCGCCGACGGGCTCGCGCTCGGCTTCGTCGCCTACCCAATCCTCAAGCTGTGCACCGGAAGGGGGCGCGAGGTCTCGATCCTGGTCTACATCCTCGCGGTACTACTCGGCGGGGTGTTCGCGCTCAAGGCGCTGGGCGGGGGCTGAGCCCGGCCCGGCCCCCAACAGTGCTGCCTGCGCCGCCCAGTACATGGCCTTCTCGGGGTCGTCATCGGGCGGCTCGCCCAGGAACGCATAGGGGGTGGGGCTGTCCCAGGCCAGGAGATCGTGGCAAAGCTCGCACTCGTAGGGGATCGCCCCGCCCTCTTCGTCGACCATGTCCTCGTGGTGGCAGCGGAAACACCCCGCTCCGTCGTGGGGGTGCCCCAGGTGGCTGGGGTAGGCACCCCAGGAGATGCCCATCCGCTCGTGGATGTTCCGGTCGTAGGCCTCCCTCAGCGCCACCACGGCGGCGTCCAGCTCGGGCTGTAGCGCTGCGTACCCCCGAGGGTCGGTCGCTTCGGTGGTCCGGTGCAGCTCGCGCTCGATGCCCGCCATCGCCATCTCGTGGTCCCGCCACGATCCCGTGAGGGCTTCGAGGGACGTGCGCCGCGCGAAGGGGATGCGGCGGTCGATCGCACCGGTGGCGATCAAGTCATCCACGACGTCCTCGGGGTCCTCGTAGATGTGGGTGGCGCGGTTGTGGCAGTCGACGCAATCCATGGTGCGAACGTGCTCGTCGCCGGCGGGATCGACCGTGCGCCCTGCATCCTGGTAGCGAATGGGGGCCCCGTCGGCGGCGCGGGTCTCGACCCAGAGCATGGATTCGCGTTCGTCGGCCACCGAGGCATAGCGGACCTGGTTGTCCGGGTGGACGTGCCAGTGGATGCCGCCCCCCTCGCTGGAGCCCACGTGCAGGTTCAAGGTCGTGAAGGTCGGTGTCGACGCGCGGTCCATCTCGAACCGCCTCCAGGTCTTGATGCGGTCGCCCATGACCTTGTCCGGCCAGTGGCAGTGCTCGCAGGTCTCGCGCGACGGGCGAAGCTGGTGGACGGGCGTGGGGATCGGGCGGTCGTATAGGTCGAAGCTCAACGAGACGAGCTGCCAGAGGCCGTTGAGCTTGGAGTCGATCAGGGCGTCGGCGCCCTCGCCGACGTGGCACTCGACGCATGCGACCCGGGCATGGGGCGAATCCTGGTAGGTCGTCCACTCCGGGTTCATCACGCTGTGGCAGGCGGTGCCGCAGAACACGGGCTCTTCCATGAACTGGAGCATCCGTGCGGAGCCACCGCCGAGGAAGGCGATGTTGACCAGGGTGAGGACGGCGACGAGCGCGAACAGGCGCGACCCCGACGCACGGGGCGCGACCAACTCGTCGCCGAAGTCCGCCGCCAGCAGCTCGCGCCAGGAATGCGGGGACCTGCGCACGTGCAGCCACCACCCAAAGGGGACGAGGAGCAGGCCCAGCACGAAGATCGGTGGGAGGACCAGGTAGGAGATCATC
>JAFDJI010000947.1 GCA_019307545.1 Deltaproteobacteria bacterium
TCAGGGCGATGCTCATCCCCTCACCGGTAATCGCGTCCACGAACCCGGCGGCGTCACCCACCAGCACCGCTCGGTTCGCGACGGTGCCGGACACCTGTTGGCGGAGCGGGCCAACGAGCTCGGGTGTCGTGAGTCGCTTGGATCCGCTCAGCAGCTCACGAATGGGGCGATGCGCATCGACTCTCGACTGGAATCCCCCGCGGATTGCTCCGCGAAAGGATCGGGTGAGCTCGCGGCGTCCCAGCAGGGTGACGTTGACTGCGTTGGAGGCGGTGGGGGTGACGTAGAATTCGCACGCCTCGGTCACGTGGACCTGGACCACATCTGGCGGAGGTCCGGTGATGCGGTAGTGGGCCCGCGCCCCGTATCGATGCACGCCGGGGGTGGCCTGGTGAAGTCCCAGCTTGCGGCGGACCTTGGAATGCAGGCCGTCCGCGCCGACCACCACGCGAGCCATCACCCGGCCCCTGGTGGTCGTTATCCGCACCCCTTCGCTGCCGATCTCGATTCCGGTGACTTGGGTGCCGGTGTGGAGCGCGATGCGCGGGTGATCCGAGCAGGCCTCGGCGAGCGCGGCATCCAGGTGGAGTCGCCGAACGCCCAGGCCCTCCTGGCGTGGGGCGGGGAAGCGGCCCTTCGCCACCTTCGCGCCCAGGTGGTAGGCGATGCCGGTGAAGGGTTGTGCACCCGACTTCCGCAACGCGCCCAGCAATCCGAGGCGCTCGAGCTCGGCGACGCCGTTGGGCATGAGCCCCTCACCGCACACCTTCTCCCTGGGAAACCGACTTCGATCGAAGAGCAGGACATCGTGCCCGCACCCACCGAGGTGCAGCGCGAGCGCGCATCCCGCCACGCCTGCCCCCACGATGGCGACCGGAGCCGAGGCGCCGGTCAGGTCGATGTCGTCATGGTCCATCCCAGACGGTTAGCTAGGTCTCATGGGCGACGCACCACCGGACTTACGCTGATGCCCCCGACCCTCCATTTCCATGACGACCCCGCCGGGTGGGACGGCCTCGACACCCTGATCGTCATCGGCCGGAAGGCCAGGCTGCTCGACGAGGATGTGCTCGCCTTCCTCCCGGAGAGCATGTCCCGGGCGGCCTGGCAGGCCATGGTCGACGGAGAGGTCGGGGATGGCGGGCGGGCCTCGACCACCCACACCGGCGCCAGCCCCCGCAAGGTCGTCGCCGGGGTGCTTCCAGAGGTTTGTTCCCGGCACAATGCCCCCAGCCGGGCCTGGGCCATTCCCGGGCTCGTCAAGGCGATGGGCAAACGCGGACCCCAGGGCATCCTCTTCGCCCTGGAAGATCCGGCCCACGCCTTCGCCAGCGCCACCGCGCTCGCCCGGGGCCTGCCCGCATGGACGGGGACCTCGCGCAAGGGCGAGCGTACCGTGCACATCGCGTTCACTACCCCCGCTGGGCCGGTCTCCGACGTGGAGCGGCTCGGGATCGCGACCGAGGCCACTCGGATGGCGGCCAGCTGGGTGGACATGCCGGCCGACCAGTTGGGCACACGGAAGTTCGTCACCATCGCCCGGAACGTGGCCCGAAAGCTGAGCGGGGTCCACATCCAGGTGGTTCAGGGTCACGCACTCCGGGAGCAGGGTCTCGAGGGTCTGTGGGGCGTGGGCCGGGCAGCCAAGGAGCCGCCGGCGCTGGTGGTGCTCGATCACGACCCCGAGGCGGCCACCCGGAAGGTGGCCTGGGTCGGCAAGGGCGTCGTGTACGACACCGGTGGACTGTCCATGAAGACCCGCACCAGCATGATCGGGATGAAGACGGACATGGGGGGTGCCGCCTCGGTCCTGGCTGCCTTCTGGGCCGCCGTGAAGCTCGGTTGCCCCCACAAGCTGACCGCGGTGCTGTGCATCGCGGAGAACATGGTGGGTCCCGACGCCATCCGCCCCGACGACATCCTCACCCTGTTCTCGGGCAAGACGGTGGAGGTGAACAACACCGACGCCGAGGGACGCCTGGTCCTGGCCGACGGGTTGGCCTGGACCGTGAAGTACCGCGAGCCCGACGACCTGGTTGATCTGGCCACCCTGACCGGTGCCCAGTCGATGG
>JAFDJI010000948.1 GCA_019307545.1 Deltaproteobacteria bacterium
AGCTCTTCGGGGATGGCCGGGTACTTGTCGGTCGCCAGCGCGGGGAACTGCTCCTGCGCGTAGGCTCCCGCTTCATACAGCACCTTCCACAGCCGCTTGACGACGTCGGTGAGGAAGTCGAGGTTCCGCTCGGTGGCGGTGATCACCCGCTCCCAATCCCACTGGTCGACGTACGCGCTGTGGTCGTGGTCGAGGTAGTAGTCCTTCCGCACGGCGCGCATGTCGGTGTACAGCCCCTCGCCGACCTGCATGCCGAACTGTTTCAGCGCCACCCGCTTCCACTTGGTGGCAGCCTGGACCACCTGGGCGTTGATTGGGTTCTTGCCGTGGTCGTTGTGGATGTAGAACTCGATCGGAGTGCGAGAGCCGTCTCGGTCGAGGTAGTCGTTGACCCCGCTCTCGCGGTCCACGATCAGGGGACTCTCGACCCGAATCAGGTTCAGCTCCCGACACAAGCCCTCTTCGATGTGGTTCTTCACCGCGGTGATGGCTTGCTGGGTCTCCTTTGGATCGAGCAGCGGCGTGTAGTCGTTCGGCAGGATGTGGACCAGATCGTCGTAGCTGCCGATTCCGGGACCGGCGAGGTCGGCCTTCTTGTCTGACATGTCGTGCTCTCCCGCATACCTGCGGACCCCTGTCCGCTGGACTGCGGTTCCTAACACGAGTGGAGCGGGACGTGAGGCCCCTTCGTTGCCCCACCGCGATGCGCCGATTACGTCCGCCTGTTCCCGGAGCCACCGATGTTGGACCTGCGTACCATCACCGAAGACCCTGAGGCGCTCGAGGACAACCTGCGTCGCCGCAACGCGGACAGGGGCCTCCTGGGCTCCATCGATCGGGTGGTTGCGCTCGCCAACCGGCGTTCCGAGCTGATCCAGGAGCGCGACGGCCTCCGACAGCGCCGAAACGAGCTGTCGCGGCTCATCGGCCAGATGTACCGCGAGGGCCGCGGCGGGGAAGCACAGGACCTGAAGAAGGAGGTCGCCGACGGGAGCGCGCGGACGCGGATCATCGAGGAAGCGCTAGCCCGGGTCGAGGCCGACGCGCACACACTCCTGATGGGTATCCCCAACCGCCTCCTCGACGACGTCCCGGCCGGGGTGGACGAGGAGGACAACGTCGAGGTCCGGCACTGGGGCGAGCCCCGCACCTTCGACTTCGAGCCGGTGGCCCACGTGGAGTTGGGCGAGCGGCTCGGCATCCTGGACTTCGAGCGTTCCGCGAAGCTGGCCGGGGCGCGGTTCTGGGTGTTGAAGGGTCTGGGGGCGCGCCTGGAGCGGGCCCTGTGGAACTTCTTCCTCGACCTGGCCGTGGATGAGCACGGTTTCACCGAGGTCCTCGTCCCCGCGATCGTCCACCGCCACATCCTGGAAGGCACGGGGCAACTCCCCAAGTTCGAGGAGGACCTGTTCCAACTGGCCGGGGAGTTGAACGGGGCGGACGCCTTCCTCATCCCCACCGCCGAGGTGCCGGTCACCAACCTCCACCGGGGCGAGATCCTCCCCGAAGCGGACCTGCCGCTGAAGTATGCCTCCTTCACCTCCTGCTTCCGCTCGGAGGCGGGCGCCCATGGCAGGGACGTTCGGGGGCTGCTGCGTGTCCACCAGTTCCAGAAGGTCGAGATGGTGGTGGTCTCCCCCCCCGAGCAGTCCGAGGACCTCCACCAGCAGATGGTGGGCTGGGCAGAGGTCTGCCTGCAACGCCTGGGCCTGCCGTACCGGGTGTCACTCCTCTGCGGCGGGGACACCGGCTTCGGGGCCGCCAAGTGCTACGACGTCGAGGTGTGGCTCCCCAGCCAGCCCGGCTACAAGGAGATCTCCTCGATCTCCAACTGCGGGGACTTCCAGGCCCGGCGCATGGGCCTGCGGTACCGCCCCGAGTCGACCGACGGCAAGAAGGCCAAGACGCGCCTGCCCCACACCCTCAACGGCTCCGCCCTCGCCATCGGGCGCACCGTCGTGGCCATCCTGGAGAACTACCAGCAGGCCGACGGCTCGGTAATCATCCCCGAGGCACTACGGCCATACATGGGTGGAGTGGACCGCATCCAGTCTTGACTCGTCCCGCGCCT
>JAFDJI010000243.1 GCA_019307545.1 Deltaproteobacteria bacterium
GGAACAGCCAGGTGACCACCGCGGTGTTGATCACCACGGCCAGCGCTGCCTTCCAGCCGAAGTGGGTCAGCATGAACACCAGGTCCCAGTCGAAGGTCCCTGCGACCATCAGGACCGGAGGCGCGGCGAAGTGGGTGAGGGTCCCGCCGATGGACACGTTGACGAACAGCAGTCCCAGGGTCGCGTACTTGAACCGCGACGAGGTGTTCTGATCGCAGAAGCTCTCCTTGAGCAGCAGCGCTGCCACGGTCATCGCGGCGGGCTCGGTGATGAAGCTGCCCAGGAGTGGGCCCACGACCAGGGTCACCGCATAGAACGCGATCGCGGGGTGCATTGGCAGGATGCCGGCGAGCGAGGAGAGCAGGCCGCGGGTCAGGTGGAGGATGGGTCTCGTCGCGGCCACGACGAGGACCACGAAGACGAAGGCGGGCTCGGTGAAATCGACGTGCGCGGGGTGATGGTCGCCCGGTGGGACGTAGCGGCCCTCGATGTAGTCCAGGGCCGCGTGGGGGGTGTCCAGGATCATCAGCCCCACGAGGAACACGCCCGCCCACAACCCGAACACGACCTCCACCTCTCCCAGGAGGTGCAGGGCGTTCTCGCCTACCGACCCCTTGCGTAGACCGTGGGCCCAGTGGTGGAGGCGCTTGACGCTGAAGGTGTGCAGGATCGCGAGGCCGAACGCCACCGTGGCGAAGATGTCGATCGGGGTCGGGTGCACGACGCGGCCTTCCTCCGGAGCAGGCGCTCTCGGCTCCATACCCTGGCGTCGCACGGAGGCACATCGCGGCATGCCTTCGCCCTTGCCCCGCCGTTGGCCGCCGGCTACCGATCCTCTACCCCTGGCCAAAGGAACACAAATATGTCCAGAAAGGCGGACGTCTCCACGACGTTTCCGTACGAGTCCCAGTACGTCGAGGTCCTCGGCTCGCGAATGCACTACATCGAGCAGGGCGTGGGCGACCCCATCCTCTTCCTGCACGGCAACCCGACCTCTTCCTACCTGTGGCGGGACATCATCCCGCACGTCTCGGTGCACGGGCGGTGCATCGCGGTGGACCTGATCGGGATGGGCAGGTCCGACAAGCCCGACCTGCCCTACCGGTTCGCGGACCACGCCCGCTACCTGGACGCGTTCATCGAGGCGCTCGGCCTGGACCGGGTCACCCTGGTCGTCCACGACTGGGGCTCCGCCCTGGGCTTCCACTGGGCGCACCGCCACCCCGAAAGGGTCCGCGGGATCGCGTTCATGGAGGCCATCGTCGCGCCCATGACCTGGGCCGGCTTCCCAAAGGGCTACAAGCTCCCCTTCAAGTTGATGCGGACCGCCGGCACCGGGTGGCTGATGCTCAGCGTGGCCAACGTCTTCCTGAAGCAGATCATGCCGAAGTCCATCGTGCGAAAGCTCACCGCGGAGGAGCAGGCGTTCTACGCCGCGCCCTACCGCACCATCGCCAGCCGCAAGCCGATCCGGCAATGGCCGTGCGAGATCCCCATCGAGGGCGAGCCGGCGGACGTGCACGAGGTCGTGGTGGCCTACAACGCGTGGCTGCAGGAGACCGAGATCCCGAAGTTGCTGTTCACGGCGAGGCCCGGCGCCATCCTCCGGAAGGACCTGGTCACCTGGTGCCGCGAGAAGTTGCCCAACCTGGAAGTCATCGATCTGGGCAAGGGCCTCCACTACCTGCAGGAAGACCACCCGGACGCCATCGGGGAGAACATCGCCCGGTGGTACGTGGCGGCCGTTCAGGTGGGGTTGCGCAGGGTGAATTCGGCCTGAGACACGGATGCATCCGGGTTAGGAGCGGCGCTTGGAGAGGACCATGCGCCGCGCCGCGATTGCCGTGCTGCTTCCGCTCGCGGCCTGCGAGGCCGAGCCGGAGCCCTCGCTGTGCGCCTGGACCGATCATGAGCACAACCCGCTCATCGAGCCGCCCGGCGAGGAGTACCTCGTCGGCGACCCGGCGGTGCTGCTCCCCGCCGAGTCACCCGATGGCCGCTGGCACCTGTTCGCCAACAGCCTGCTGGGGATCCACCGCTGGACCTCGGACGACGGGGTGGATTGGGCACTGACCGAGGAGCAGGTGGTCGGCGCGGGGGCATGGCGGCCCTTCGTGCTGCTCGACGGTGGGACCTACCACCTCTTCTACGAGAAGTTCCTCGACTTCACCCGCTCCGAGATCCGAGCCCGGACCAGCCCCGACCTCGGCACCTGGTCCGAGCCGGTGACGGTCCTGCAACCAGAACTCGACTGGGAGCAGGAGACCAACGCCACCATCGGCAACCCCTTCGTCATCGAGCGGGAAGGGGAGTACTGGCTGTACTACAGCGCCACCGGCTCGTTCCTGGAGGACACCGGGTTCTACGAGCCCCGCTACATCGGCCTCGCGAGGGCCTCCGAACCCCTGGGCCCCTACACCCGGGAGCCCGAACCCCTGCTCGGTCCCGACGCCGCCGATCCATGGCGCAACCATGGCGCCGGCTCGATGAAGCTGTTCGACGAGACCGTCGATGGGCGCCTGGTCGCCTTCAACAACGGCATCTACGAGGCCGACGGGACAACCGGCAGCGCGATCCGGGTGTTGGAGAGCGACAACGGGCTCCAGTGGGAGACGGTCTGCGATGGTCAGCCGATCCTGGCTCCCACGGGCCTGGGCTGGAAGGCGGCCTTCGTCTATGCCTTCGACTCGGTCCGCTGGGAGGATGAGGTCCGGCTGTACTTCAACGCCCGGGACGGCTGGGAGGTCGGTACCGAGCGCATCGGGATGGCGTCGGCCCACTGGCCGCCGGCGGATTGAGGAGTCACCCACTGTAAGCTAGACGGGTCTCGCGGCCGGCTACATGTGGGTCATGGAGGAGACCATGGGTGCATTGGTTCGACGTGCCTCGATGTGGCTGGTGCTCGCGGTGTTCGGTGCCGCGGGGTGCAACGGCGAGGAGGAGAGCGCTGCCGACGATACACTCGACGGGTTTGGCGACGCGTCCTTCTCGACCGAGGAAGCGTTGGTGGACTGGGCGGTGTCCGCGAGCGCGCCCAACGTGTACTTCGCAGCCTTCCTTCCCCTCCTCGCCTTCGAGAGCACCGAGGGCCTCACCTGCCCGAGCGTGATCGAGGAGGGCGACCGGATCATCTATGAGGGCGGGTGCACCGACGAGGACGGGGTCACCTGGGAAGGCCGGACCGTGGTGGAGTCCGAGGACGGGGTGGACACCATCCGCTACGAGGACATGACCGCGACCGAGGAGTCCGACTGCGCGAGCGCCACCGAGCCCCAGGTGGTGGAGTTCTCCGGGGTGGTCACCCGCAGCGGCGCGGCCACCCAGTCCTTCACCGTAGACCTGGTGTTGAGCGGCTCGGGTCCCGACGACGACACCTGTGAGCCAACGTCGGAGGCCCTCGCCTGGCGCTACGACGGCACCCTCGTCCCGGGCACAGGCGACGTCCAGACCTGGGCTGGTTCGGGGCGCGTCGGCGCCTCCGACCGGGGAACGCTCATGGCCACCACCACCGATGAGGTCCTCGACAGCAGCACCTGCGACTCGGAGGCCCTGTCGGGCACCACCACCCTCGAGTCCACGGGCAACGTGGCGGTGATCACCTACGACGGGGCCACCGACTGCGACGAAGACTCCACCGTCACCTGGACCTACAACGGGGACGACCGCGGCGAGGTCGCGGGGGTCGCCTGTGCCGCGGTGGGCCCGATGGCGGGCGGTGCGTGGCTGGTGGGGGTTGTGCTGGTGCTGGCCGGGGGGCGACGTCGCTGCCTGCAGCCCGGCTCGTAGATGGCCGTGTGGGTTTCTGCGCTCCTCGCGCTGATGATCGGGGGTCGCGCTCTGGCCGCACCCCTCGCCGACGAGAGGGTCGCATCCCCCGCCGTCGAGGTCACCCGGGTGGGCCTGGGCTACGGCTCTGCCTACCTGGTCCGGGGTGATGCTGGTGTGGTGCTGGTGGATGCCGGCTTGCGCGGATCGGCCGGTCGCATCTTGCGCACTGCGCGGCGAGCGGGCATCGAGCCCGAGGACATCGACCTGATCGTGGCCACCCACGTCCACAAGGACCACGCGGGCGGGGTGGCCGAGGTGGCGCGGCGCACTGGTGCGCAGGTCGCCGTCCAAGCCGATGGCGAGGCGCTTTTCGCGCAGGGTCTTGGCGCTCCGGTGATTCCCCAAACTCCCTGGGGCCATCTTGTCGCGCTCGTCGGCCGCAACCACCGCCTCCCCGCGGTCCAGGCCACCGTGGTGGTGGAAGAGCAACTCGACCTGGCGCCCTGGGGCATCTCCGGCCTGGTCCTGGCCACGCCCGGGCACACGGCCTGCTCCCAATCCCTGGTCGTCCCCGGACAGTTCGCCGTGGTGGGAGACCTGGTGGTGGGGCCGCGCGGGGGGGCGCCCAACCTGCAGCAACTCCCGGACCAGGTCGTGCCGAGCATCCGCGCGGTCCTGGAGCACGAGCCCGCCGAGCTGTGGCTGGGGCACGGGGGTCGCGTCCCTGCCGATCGGGTGTCGCGGTGGGTGCGCGGGCCCTGACCTTCCGGGGAACCGTGGTGACATCGACAGGTGCTCGTCGCTCTTCTCACCCACTGACTCGGTGAGGTGGAGAGATGAGCTGTCGTTCCAACGCTTCTGGGGCCTGCGGCCTCGCAGGCATCTTGCTCGCCGTGCTGGTCGCCGCACCTTGGGGAATGCCGAAGGCCAGTGCCTCTGGCGCTTCCGCCGACACCAAGGAGATGGCGGCAGAGTCCAGCGACATCCAGCACGGGGGCGCGGTGTACGGCACCTACTGCGCGGTGTGTCACCAAATGGACGGCCGTGGGCTGGGCGGCACGCTTGCGGGTGACTTCGTGGGCGACTCCTCCCGACTCGCCAAGTCGGACGCGGAGCTCTTGGAGGTCATCCGCGACGGTAGGATCGGCACGGTCGGGGCGATGCCGCCCTGGAGCCAAAGCCTCAGCGAGCAGGAGATGGTGGACGTACTCGCTTTCGTCCGGGCCACCTTCCAGGCGGAACTGGCCGATTAGGAAAACGGGTGCGTGGCGCGATGCTGGTCTGTCCGGGTATGGGGCCGGCATGAGACCGTTCCTCCTGCTCTTCGTCTTCCTCGGGCAGTCGGCGTGGTCGGCGCCACCCCCGCTCGCGTCGCTGTGCACTTGGAAGGACGCCACCTGGAGCCACGCCGCGACGCTGTACCTGCCGGGCACCTACCTCATTGGACGGGAGTGGTGTGGCACGGGTGGGCCCCGGCAGACCGCCTCTCGGCGTGGGAGGAGAGCGGAGGCATTGTCGGAGGGGTGATCGGCGGCGTGCTCGGTCGGACGGCGGATCCCGAGCCCATCCCGGTGCGGTGATGCGCGTCCGAAGCGGGAGCAATCGAGCCTGCAACGGCGACAGAGGGGGACGGGCCCTGACGCCACTTGGCCCTCCGGGACAGGTGGGGCATCCCGGGAAGACCCGGCGCGGGGAGGTCCAAGTCCATGGGCACGCCGGCACGCCGCCGGTATAGTGACCGCCCGCGCGGGGACGAGATGGACAAGCTCAAGGTCGCCATGATCGGGGTCGGCGACATCACTTCGCTCCACCGCCCCGCCTACGTCGACTTCGAGCACGCCGAGTTGGTGGCGCTGTGCGACGTGGACCCCGAACAGTTGGCGCGGCGGGCCGCGGAGTGGGGGGTGGCGCGGACCACCACCGACCACCGGGAGCTGATCGGGGACCCGGACATCGACATCGTCGAGGTCAACACCCCCCACCACCTGCACGAGCCGCTGGTGGTCGAGGCGTTGGACGCCGGCAAGCACGTGGCCTGCCAGAAGCCGATCGCCACCTCGGTCGCCGAGGCCGAGCGGATGATCGAGGCCGAGCGGCGCAACCCTGGGCGGCTGCGCATCTTCGAGAACTTCGTGTTCTACCCGCCCTATGTGCGGGCCAGGGCGCTGTTGGAGGACGGGGAGGTCGGCACCCCCCAGACGGCGCGCTTCAAGCTCGGGACCGGGCTGTTCGGCTCGCGCTGGATCCCCCTGCGCTCGGAGCTCTGGCACCTGATGGAGTCGGAGAAGGGCATGGGCCAGGCGGTCTTCGACGACGGGTACCACAAGCTGTCGGTCGCGATTCACCTCTTCGGACCCGTGGCCTCGGTCAAGGGGTTCATCGACCGGTCCCTGGCCTACATCGAC
>JAFDJI010000949.1 GCA_019307545.1 Deltaproteobacteria bacterium
CGGAAGGGAGCGTAGGTGGGGCCCCAGCCCCCACCGGCGGACACATCCGAGTCCCCGACCAGACCGTGCGAGCACCTGGCCAGGGGGGTCTCTTCTGGTGAGCACCAGGGGGTCTCTTTCGGTGAGCGCTGAGGAGACCCACCGCCCCCATCCACAAGACCCACAAGACCCACCGCCCCAGGCCCCGCGGCCGTCAGGCCGCGGGGGCCCACCGGAGCCCCGGACCCGAACACCTACCGAGAGGAGGAAGTGATGAAACCGAGGTTCTGGCCCACAACCCCGAAGAGGAACATGACATGACCGAGAACGCAGATGAACTCGGGGACGTCGTCGAGCAGGCTGTTGCGGACTTGGATCCGGACCAGGAGAAGACGGTCTTCGACCCGCGCGACTACGCGCCCGCCACGGTGCTCCGCAAGCTCTGGGGTGCTCTACAGGAGCACGTTCCGGACCGACTCCGGGTGCAGGAGGACCGCCTGGAAGAGCTGGATGAGGGAGGACCGGTCGTTGTCACCGTCGACCGGCTCGATGAACTGCTCTCGCGCTCCGTCTCTTTCGAGCTTCCTATGAAAAGGGGTGCGACGAAGTACGCACCGGAGAGGCGGTATGCAGCGGTGCTCGTGAAGCACCCCGATCGGTACTGCCGAACGTATCAGGCCCCCGCCGATCCTGAAGAGTGTCTCCGAGATGACTCCACTTCCGCGGCCGAACCTAGTACCGAACCGTCAGAGCAGGTTCCGTGGAAAGCGCTTACCACGAAAGCCGTGGAAGCCATGGCCAGTCGGGGCATCCGGCTGAATCCAGACCGATGGCAAGGGAACGTCGAGAACTACCGACGCCACATCACCCAGCTCTCCTCCACGGATCCGAAGAAGGCTGGCGACCTGCTGGAGAGCCTCGACTCCTACGCCGACGCCGTGCTCCAGGACGCCCTGTCCGATCCCGATCACCGGGTCCGCGCCACTTGGGAAACACAGGGAACCTGGTCGGGCCGCATCACCGCGTCGGCGCCGCCGCTGCAAGAGATCGCGGGATGCCTGCGGGGAGCCTTTCGGCCCGCTGCCGGGCACCGGTTCGTGCTCGCAAGCCTTGACTACTCACTGCTGCGGATCGCAGCGGGCAGGTCTCAGGATGCCGCGTTGTGCGCCGCGCGGGCGCCAGGGGGGGAGCCATACGCCGTCCTCGGCACCTCGATCGCCCAGGACTGCCCGGACCCCAGAAGCCTCAGCGAGGCCCTGAGCATCGCCATGCTCAACGGAGCCGATCCCCGTGGGATCGCCGACATCGCCAGGGAGGCCGGTACGCCATTGGAGGTGGAGGATGCCGGGCACCTGCGTGCCCAGTGGCGAAACATGTACCCAACGCTCACGACGTGGCTGGAAGAACCGCGGGCGGAGAAGGAGTTCGTGACCCCACTGGGCAGGCGCGTGGTCGTCCCCGCCGACGCCACGCACGCTGAATCGGTCGCCGTCGGGACTATCGAGGCGTGGGAAGCGGACGTGCTCCGCCACGTGCTCTGCATGTCGGACGTGTTCATGTTCGACACCGACGCGCACGTCGTCCTCGTCATGCACGACCAGGTCCTCTGGGAAACCTCCGCCGTGTACGCGGAGGATGTGGCGGACCGCGCCCGCCAGATGATGGAGAACACCCTCGCCTGGGCATGCGCGCCGTGTCCGGCCGCCGCCAGCGTGAACACCAGCCCCACCGGAAAGGAGGCACCATGAAGCCCACCTACCAAGAACTCATCGACTGGGAGTTCACCCAGTACATCCTGGATGCACCCGTACTGGGGGCTGGCACTGCCCTGCGCGAGTGGCCGGGCGTCTACCCCGCCTATGGCCTCGCGTACTACTCTCGTGATGGAGAATGGCGGATCGCCATCGATTGGGTGTAGAGGCACAGGGACCTGCGCAACTGGGTGGACCCGCTTCCAAGCAGGGAGTCGTTCGAGGAAGCCTGGAGCGAGCACCCCGACTACATCGGCAGGGAACGAGGTCCCGGGTTCGAGCAAGGTCGGTGGTTCGCCATCCGTGCGCCGGCTCCAGTGTCATGTAGGGGTGCGGATG
>JAFDJI010000950.1 GCA_019307545.1 Deltaproteobacteria bacterium
GGCTGATCGGGTTGCGCAACCCGCGCGAGGACTTCGGGCGCATCACCCGCGGGGTGACCAGCACGTCGCGTCGGGCACGGTCCAGCAGCGCCGAGCTGCTGGAGTTCCTGGTGTCCCCCGAGCTGCGAGCCGGGGTGATGGCGATCATCGACGACGCAGATGACGCCACGCGCCTGGGAGGGGTCTCGTCCTTCCACCCGCCCGCCGCCCACGACTACGAAGCAGTGCTGCAGCAACTGCTCGAGCAACCGAGCGCCTCCCTGCGCACCCTGTCGGTGGCCCAGACACCGCTGCCGGCGACGGCGTAGGGGGAATGCCGATGGCCGGATCTCGCTTCGTCAGCCCCCTGGAACGCATCCTGTTCCTCAGGTCCCTTCCGTGGTTCGACACGCTCTCCATGCGTGACCTGGCGCTCTTCGCGAGGTACGCGAGCGAGCGCTCCTTTCCCCGCGGCTCCCTCCTCATCCGCGATGACGAGCCGGTCACCAGCGGGCACATCGTGGTGGAGGGCCGGGTGCGGCTGACCCGGGAGGGGCAGCTCCGGCCAGAACCACGGGTTCCGGGCGGGGTGGGCTTCCTCGACCTTCTTGCGGGCTATGACGGCGGTAGCAAGGCCGAAGCACTCGAGGAATGCGTCACCCTCGAGATCCCCGCGGAAGCGCTCTATTCCATGATGGAGAACAACTTCGCCATGGTGCAGGGGATGTTCCTGAACCTTGCGGGGTTCCTCCTCGAGGCGCGCGGCAACCTCCCGATCCGGCCAGAGGGCGCCCCGGCCCCGCAGATGGGAGAGGACCCGGGAAGAGCGCTCGGGTTGGTGGACCGGCTCGACCTGATGACCCGCGGCGGCCCGTTCCCCAACGTGAACCTCGACGCCCTGCTGCCCCTGGCCCGCCGCTTGCGAGAGGTTCGGCATCCGCCGGGAACCAGGCTGTGGGCCCGGGGCGAGGCCTCCACCTGGGTCGTGAACCTCCTGTACGGCAAGGTACGGTGTGGCACCGGGGAGGCGGACGCCACCGTGGAAGTGGGCGCGGGATACGGCCTGGGCTTCATGGACGCCCTCGCCGGCCGGAAGCGGGCCTACTGGGCCGAGACCGTCACGGACGTCGTCAGCCTTGCCTACGACCTCACCACCCTGCTCCACCTGTCCGAGACCTACTTCGACCTGACGCGCAGCTTGCTTGCCAGCATCGCCCGTGCGCTGGTGGAGGAAGAGTTGGCCCAGGTGGGCCGCGGACCAGCTTCGGGCTCATCGTGGAGCTGATTCGAAGCCGCCAGGCCGACCAAGCCCGCACCCTCGTGCGCACCGCCCTGGAAGCCATCGACACCGCGACCCTCGCGGCACTGGAGATCGCATGAAGACCGCGTTTCACGTCGTCTACACCGTGCTCGCCCTGAACTTCATCATCCCCGTGCTGTTCTACGTGTTCGACGGCGCGGGTACCATCGAGAACTGGGCGTGGCTCGGCGAGTTCCTGGGGGGCGACCCCTATGGCCACACCGAGGACAGCGTGCTCTGGCGGGTGCTGGGCATCGCGAACGTGGCGACGCTCGGCTTCTGCTGCGTGCTGCTCCAACTCGATTTGAAGAAGTGGTTCCCGGTGCTCACCCCGCTGGTGTTCCTCAAGGGTTCGGCCTCCTTCGGGTTCCTGGTGGCGTTCCTGCTCGAGGGCTACCCGCAGTTCCTCGCTGCGTTCCTGTTCGACGGGGTGACGGTGGCCGCGATGTTGTTCTTCGCCATCCGGGCGCACCGGGTCCTCGACGGCGATACCGTCCCGCAGCCCGCCACCTGATTACCTACGCCAACGACGCCATGGCATGTAACAGGTCGTCGATCCGCGAACTGCTGACCTGTCGTGGCCAGTTCCCCTCGAGGGAGGCGTAGGCCTGTTGCCCATATGTAGTGGCCCCAGCAAGCAGCTCTTGCGCCCAAGCGGACAGATACTGGGCGGCCTCAGGAGGAGCCGTCTTGAGAGATTCCGCCAACACACTGCACCCGCCCATCAGCAGCGCAATGTCTTCGATGTCATGGCTATCGTACGCGCCCTCCCAGCGTTCGGGATTCCGCGGCCGGAAGACAAGCGGTGCTCGATGGCCGTCTGCCGGGCAAACACCACCCAGTCGTCCGGTGGGCAGAGTTCAGCGAATACGAAGTCCACAGCGACATTGGACGGGGAGATGTACGCGTACGGATTGCGGCGATGGGGTCGTAGGTCTGGTGACCAACCGTGCTCACGGAGCTCCTTCTCGACCCCGCGAACAACAACCTGGGCCGGTCGGTCGCCGAATCCAGACAACCTCAGCATGGCATCCACGTCCTCTGTCGGACGCAGATCGTCGGCGACGTCGGACTGGTCGAGGTACAGCGACAAGACGCCAGCGCCGAACAACATCATGTCATGGGAAAGCCATGCGAGATCTGCGACCACGCTGTCGAGGCGCTGCTCGTACACATCCTCCATCAGCGAGTCATCGGTGGGGGAAGCCCAGCGAGTTCGCGAAGCTTGTCCCCTGCTATGCGGAACTCACGAGCCTTGCCGCCGCGGATAGCGTCCAGGCAGGCTAACAGCGAATACCGCTCCGGGTCCTGTATTACGGCATCCGGGATCCTGGGATGGAGGGGCTTTATCGGCACACGCTCCGTGTCGCCGTTCTCGGACTCCCACACGAGAGGCTCACGCGAGAGAATGCGTCGTTCAAACATGGGGGCGGACACGCCAGTGGCGATGCCTCGAACGCGCCGGGATCGGTCCGGCTCAGCGGGCACAAGGTACTGCAGCGCCGGGAGCATGGCGGCCAGTGCCTGTCGATTCACGCGTCCGTCTCGAACGACGTTGGCCCCTTCAAGACGAGCCAAGGAGAGGTTCAGAGAGGACCAGGGGAGGTTGAGATCGTCACGCACGATCTTGGGTGACCACTGACCATCCCGCTTCCGGCGGTAGGCGGCACTGAAAGCAACGGCAATGTCTATGGGCTGAAGCACGACTATCCTCACTTCACGTTTCATGAAGTATCCTACTTCACGCTTCATGAAGTGTCAAGATGCCACTACGCGTCCTCTCCGGCGCCCGAAGGAGCGCTGGCGACGCAGGGAGACCCTCCAACAGCACGATCGAGCTGACGGCCGCCCGCTACGCGGGCGGGTCCGGTTTCATGGGCCGGCCCCCGCAACTCACCGAGGCGCTCCACACGTCATCCCGTGGTTGTCGCGTCCATCGATTTGTCGGGGCGTCGGCCAACCACCCACTCCCACAGCCCACAGAACACCGCCGCCAGCCCGAAGATGGGGGCGGCAATTACCATCTGGAACCAGG
>JAFDJI010000951.1 GCA_019307545.1 Deltaproteobacteria bacterium
GGGTCGTCATCAGCTAGACCCGTTCGAGCAGCACCATCATCTGCTCGTGCAACCACCCGTTGGTCACGAGCGGGCTGGGCCACGACCGGTCCACCTCGCCCCCATCGTGGCCCGAGAACCGCCCACCCGCCTCCTCCACCAGGAGCCGGCCGGCGGCGACGTCCCACCAGCGCAGCTTGAACTCCCAGAAGGCATCCAGGTTCCCGGCCGCTAGCATCGCAAGGTCCATCGCCGCGGCCCCGGCACGGCGCACCCCCTGCGCGTTGCGGATCATCGCCTCGAGATAGCGGGTGTAGAAGCGGGCGTTGTCGCCCTCGCGCCGATCGTAGGGGAACCCGGTGCCCACCAGCGCCTGGCCCAGATCGCGACAGTCGCTCACCTGCATCCTGGCGCCGTTGCACCATGCTCCGGCGCCACGTCGCGCCGTGTACGCCAACCCCCGCACAGGGTCGAAGATCACCGCGACGAACCCCTCGCCATCCACCTCGAGTGCCACCGAGACCGCGTAGACCGGAAAACCGTGCACGTAGTTGGTGGTCCCGTCGAGCGGATCCACCACCCACCGGGTGTCCGCCTCGCTGTCACCAGCCTTCTCTTCGCTCAGGATGGGGATCTCGGGGGTGTGGCGCTCGAGCACCTCGAGCACCGCTGCCTCGCAGGCGAGGTCGACCTCGGTCACGAGGTCGACGAGGCCCTTGTGCCGAATCCGTGCGGGACCACCGCCGCGATCGGCCAGGATCGCACCGGCCGCCCTGGCTGCCTCGAGCGCGACATCCAACTCGGTCACGGCGTATCCACCACCAGGGTCACCGGCCCCGCGTTCACCAGCGCCACGTCCATCATCGCCTGGAACACGCCCCGCTCAACCGGGACGATGCCGACCGCGGCCAACTCATCACAGAAGCGCTCGTAGAGCGACTCCGCGACCTCCGGCGCCGCGGCCTTCACGAAGCTGGGGCGGCGACCCTTGCGGACGTCGCCGTACAGGGTGAACTGCGACACCACCAGGGCGCCAAGCCCCTCCTCGAGCAGAGAGCGGTTCATCTTCCCCTCCTCATCGGGGAAGATGCGGAGCCCAGCCACCTTGTTGGCCAACCACCGGCATTGCACAGGGCCATCCTCCCGTCCGACCCCGAGCAGGATCAGCAGGCCACGATCGATCGCGCCGGTCACCCGGCCGTTCACGGTGACGGACGCGGAATTCACCCGCTGGATGACGGCACGCATTGCGTGAGGGGACGCCTCAGGGGCCCGAGCAGGAGAAGCTCGCACCAGAGCCGGTGCATCGCACCGTCCCCGCCGTCTCGAGCAACCCGGCCCACATCCCGCCCTGAACCTCGATCATGCACGAGATCGGCATGTTGTAGCCTTCGAACTCCATGGACTTGGAACCGTCCACCTCCTTCCGCTGGCCGTCGCTGCACCCAACGGTCCCGCGTTGGCCGAGGTTGAAGGTGACCCTGACCTTGCCGGTCACCGGCGTCGGTGTCGGCGCCGGTGCAGGCTTCGGCCGCGGCCGCGGCCGCGTGGTGGTGGTGGTGGGCTTGGGCGCCGGGGCAGGCGTCGATGACTTGACGCCCAACGAAACCGGCGCTGCCGGCTCGGCGGCCTTCGCTGGCGGGGCCGCGGTGTCGGTCGCGTCGTCGCCACCCCGCTTGTCGTCGTCGCCAGCCCGGTCCTCCTCCTCCTCGTCGTCGTCGGAGGAAACGTCCGCGGAGGTCGCGTCTTCGCCACCCGAGAGAAGGAATCCGACGCCCGCAACACCGCCGATCCCGAGGCACAACAGGACCAGCACACCCACGACGATGCCGATGATCATCATGTTCTTGTTGCCGCCCTCTTCCTCACCGGCCTGGGGACCCGCGATTCCAGGAGGCACCTGTCCCGGCATACCTGCAGCCGCCGGCCCCTGGGCCACGGGGCCCCCGGCCATGGGGCCCTGCGCGATGGCCGGACCGCCGGGCCCGGGCGGACCCGCCTGACCCTGGGGCGGCGGGGCGCCCGCGTCGGCCTTCGGCGGCCCGGTGGGGGCGAAGTCCCCGCCCGGAGGGCCGGGCTGCTGCGGGGG
>JAFDJI010000952.1 GCA_019307545.1 Deltaproteobacteria bacterium
GCACCAGATCGAGCTGTACGTGGGCGGCATCGACCTGGGCCTGGTGGAGATCGAGGCCGTCGAAGAGGATGCGGTCGACCGCGTGGAGCTGATAGCGGGGAATCGCTCCCGGTTGCGGGATGGCGACGTGGGGACGGTTCTCGGCCTGGCGCGGGACGTGGACGGCGACGCGATCTACGGCGTTGACCTCGGCTGGGTCGTCGACGGTGAGCTGGTGTCTGGTGAGGGCGACTTGTTCCGCTACCTGTATGACGAGGGCGTCGAGGTAGAGCTGGGCGCCGAGCGGGGCGACCACGGTGACTCGGTGGTGGTGAACGGCTACGGTGAACCCGCGTCCAGCGCCGCGCTCGGCTGCTCGACCTCCGGTAGCGCCGGCATGTTCTGGGGGACCCTGGCGCTCTTGCCGTTCCTGCTCCGTCGCCGCCTCGGCTCTCCACACGTGTGGAGCTGCCACAATTCTGGGCTGGATCGGGTTCGCTTGCAGTGATTGACTCAACGGACCTGTGGGTATATTGAGTTGTTGTGGAGGGCCCGTGGGCCCACTTCCCGATTAGGGAGCGAATATGAAGAGTGCTTCGCTTTGTCGCGATGCAGGAGGCCAATGCTCACAAACGCGGCGGTTGGGTACACCGGGTGCCCTCGACATCGGGAAACATCGGTCCCCGATGCGCCGTTTCCTCCCCGGCTTCGCGCTGATGCTCGCGTGTGCCTGCACCCCCCTGTCCCAAGGCAAGTACAAGGTCTCCTTCGAGGAGGCTGTCGACAGCTGTGACGTCGACCCCGATCCCAGGGCAGATGGGGAGTGGTACCTGTTCGTGGCAACGAACGCCAGCAACTGGGATTGGACGCTCGTCATGTGGGACGCGGTGGCAGAACCGCCCCCACCGGCAGGGTACATGGGAATCCACACCGATGAAGGGTCCATCGAGTTCGAGGATAGCGTAGAGAACGAGATATCCAGCGGTGCTGGAGGAACCTGCGTTTCGGAAACAACCACGCAGATCGTCATCACACCGATCAATGCCAAGGAGTTCGAGGGGACTGCAGGGGTGACCTGGAATCTGTGCGACGACAGCGAGTGCGAGTTCACCTGGGCATTGGACGGC
The DNA here is from genome assembly GCA_019307545.1 of Deltaproteobacteria bacterium. Classification (GTDB taxonomy): domain Bacteria; phylum Myxococcota_A; class UBA796; order UBA796; genus JAFDJI01. The sequence goes on from JAFDJI010000952.1 coordinate 1,107, forward strand.
AGCCGCTGGAAGTGAAGGAAACGCTCGTCGCCATTGCAGGCATCCTGGTCGGCGAGGACGGCGACGGGCAATGGAGCGCCCCCGGCGGGCGCGAGTGCAGCTACTCGCTCACCGCGCCGTGAGCAGGTGCGTCTGCCGGCCCGCGCAGCCGCTCCAGCGCCTCGGCCAGACGCGCCGCTCCCTCGTCCTCTCCCGCCTCGGTGGCCGCGCGGACGCAGGCCTTGAGCAGGATCTCCAGCACTCGCCGAGAGGCAGCCGCACGGGGCTGCTTGAAGAAGTGCTCGAAGAGATCGGCGCCCGCCTCGGCGTCACCCGGACGCGGTCGACCAATGCGAGCCCAGCCCATCCAGTAGACGAGGTCCTCCCGGGACAGGGTGGCCATGGTGTCGAGCATACGGTGCGTCGTCGCCAGCGCTCCGGGGACATCTCCCTCGAGGATCTGGGCGAAGGCGAGCCCCTGCAACCCCCCCGTGGCAGAAGCCGGATCCCTCAGCGTCCTCGCGAGGACGATGGCCCGCTCGCTCGCTTCCCGAAGCGGCTCGGGCCGTGCCTGCAGGCGGAACACCATCCACTTGGCAGAGATGACGGGGAGCAGCTCGAACGCATTCTGGCCATACCGCACCCCCTCTTCGGCTGCCGCGAGCGCCTCCGTCAGCTCTCCGCGGCTGAGGTGCACCATGGCGACCCCAGTGCGCATTGTCACGGAGGCCGGGGTGCGTTCGGGGATATCGCGCCATCCGGACTCGATCGTGGCCGCGGTAGCTTCGATGTCCCCCAACATGAACTGGTTTGCCGCCAGCATTATCGTGAGCCAGGTCGCCTCGATCGGATGGCCCAGCTGCTCCAGGTGCGCACTGGCCTCCCTGAGGCGTTTCTGCCCCTTGTCCCGATCGGAGTTGAACCCCAGCCAGCCAGCGACCCCCAACCCGCGCGCGCGAACCTCCGGCGGGACGTCCACC
>JAFDJI010000953.1 GCA_019307545.1 Deltaproteobacteria bacterium
CGCGGCAGCAAGGCTGCCGTGGGCAGTTTCGCTCATTGGAGCGAAACTGCAACCCGCCCAGAGGGCGGGCGGGGTTTGGGGGAGGAACCCAATACTGTTCGGCACGGAAGTTGCGGTTGGTCTCCTCCTGCGCCTGGTGGTCGGCTGGGGAGGTGGGCACGGGCGGCCATGACAATCCATGACAAGACATGACGATTGGTTACTTGTACTTTTGCAGGGATTGTGTCATGTTCTGTGGACATGGTCATCCCACCTGCCAACACGCCGGGCCGCAAGAAGAAGGCTCCGCTGAAGCCGAACGAGATCCAGGGGGCCAAGTACCTCCGCAACATCCTCGACCTGCTGGCCTCCCTGCGAGCCCATCGTGACTGTCCCAACCGCGACCTCCACTACGACGAGTACGTGGCGTACATGCTGCTGTACTTCTTCACGCCTGTGGTGACCTCGATGCGCGGCCTCCAGCAAGTGAGCACCTTCGAGGCCATCCACCGCAAGCTCAAGCTGCCACGCTTCAGCCTGGGGGCCTTCTCCGAGGCAGGACGCGTCTTTGACCCGGAACTCCTGGCACCCGTCATGGGCGAACTGGTCGACCAGATCGCCCACGTGCACACCGACCGCCGCCTGGACACCCTGGGCCTGGAGCCGACCCTCGTCGACGGCACGTTGTTACACGCTCTGCCCAAGATGGCCTGGGCACTGTGGGTGGACGACGAACACCATGCGGCCAAGCTCCACCTCGAGTATGCCTTGCTCAAAGCGGCTCCGGCCCGTGCCACCGTCACCGACGGCAATGGCAACGAACGCACCGTGCTCAACGACACCCTCGCACCCGGCAAGCTCTACGTCCTCGACGGCGGCTACGCCGACTACGGATTGCTGGGGTCGATCCTCGATGGGGCCAGTTCCTTTCTCGTGCGGGTCCGCTCCAATTCGGTCTACAAGGTCCTCGAGGAGCGCCCCGTCTCCACAGAGGCCTGTAAGGGCGGCGTCCAGGAAGACCTCATCGTGCGCCTGGGCTCGGACTCGGCGCCCCAACTCCATGAGCGCCGCCTTCGCCTCCTCAAGCTGCAGGTTCCCAACATCGACGCACTCCTCGGCCGCAAACGCAGGGGGCGACGCGCCCGCAGAAAGGCTCAGGATTCCATCGCCACGGAATACACGCTCTGGCTGGTCACCGACCAGCTCGAGCTCGATGCCGAGCTCGTCATCGCCCTGTATCGCTACCGCTGGCAGATCGAGCTCTTCTTCCGCTGGTTCAAGAAGATCCTGGAGACCGAACACCTGCTCTCACACAGCCAGAACGGTCTGACCCTTATGGTCTACTGTGCGCTCATCGCCTCGCTGCTCGTGCGGTTGTGGACGGGCCGAAAGCCGACGAAGCGCACCTACGAGATGGTCTGCTTCCACTTCCTCGGTTGGGTGAGTGAGGTCGAGCTCACAGACCATATCGAGGGCCTCCAGCCTGCAGTCGACTAGCCGTCCAGGGCACCCCTCACCCTCGACCAGGTTCGGGCCAGTCCATGGCCTGTGCCTCCAGCCAGCCTGCCTGCCCTTGCCTCCGAACCACCCACCGCCGAGCTTGACCAGCCCTCACCTCCCTCCTACGCTCAGCAACTGCAACTTCCGTGCCGAACAGTATTGGGCACCTCCTCCATGGTGAACGTGTCTGGCCGGCTCGAACTGGTTGAGGGCGGCGGCGGCGATCTGCGCGTGATCCACACCGGCGCGTCCGGACACGTCAACATCCTGACCGGCTTCGAGTATGACGCCGTCCAGAACAACGGGAACATCCGGTTCATCGAGGCAGACGGCACGAGCCTGGTGGACATCTTCGGCGGCGACATCGTCAACGAGGGGACGGTGGGCAACAACAAGGACCGCATCGACGTCCTCGAGAACGCGCTCGTGAACATCTACGGGTACGACTTTGTCGTTGATGGCGAAGCCGTCCTTGGGAACAGGCTTCTCACCTTCGCCGACATGGGCGGCGCGACGACGATCCAGATCGAGGGGACGCTCTGGGACGGCACGCCGTTCAACAACCCGGCGGCCATCTCCGACAACG
>JAFDJI010000954.1 GCA_019307545.1 Deltaproteobacteria bacterium
CCTATGACCCCAATGGCTCTGCGCTGACCTACACCTGGACCTTCACCGAGCGACCCCTGGGCTCGACCTCGACCTTCACCCAGGACGGCACGGCCACGGCCACCTTCCTCGCCGACGTGGAGGGCACCTTCGTGGTCGCGCTGGTGGTCGACGACGGCACGGTGAGCAGCGCGCCCGACGCCCTGCAGATCCAGGCCTTCATCGAGAACACCCCCCCGGTGGCGGATGCCGGCGCCGACATCACCAACGCGGAGCGCGGCGAGGCTGTCCACCTCAACGGCTCGCAGTCCTCCGACACCGACATCGCCGACCTGTTGTCCTTCACCTGGACCTTCGTCGAGCGTCCCGCCGGAAGCCAGGCGACCCTGAACGACGCCCACCTGGTGCGCCCCACCTTCGTGCCCGACATCGCCAACGACCCCGGCGACGCCGAGGACGTCTACAAGCTCCGTCTCCAGGTGTGGGACGGGGTCTTCTGGAGCACCCCCGACGAGATGACGGTGAAGGCCGGCGACGGCAACCTCCCACCAAGCGCCGACGCCGGCGACAACGCCGGCGGCACGGTTGGCGCAACGGTATGGCTCGACGGAAGCGGCTCGTTGGACGGCGAGGGGTCGACGGTGCTCGACGCCTACAAGTGGTCGTTCGTCGCCACCCCCGACGGGTTCTTCGGCGGCCTGAACAACGACGCCATCGTCAACCCGAGCTTCGCTCCCACCGTCGACGGCGCGTACAAGATCCAGCTCGAGGTGTGGGACGGGGAGTTCTGGAGCGCACCCGACGAGGTCGAGATCACCGTTGGGGCGGGCAACCAGGTCCCCGAGGCGGAGATCAAGGGGGATGGCGTCGTGTGCGACGCCGACACCTCCTTGGTGGTCCCCGTCCACGAGTGCGAGGTCGACGAGCGCGCCCCCGTGATCACCCTCGACGGCTCCGCTTCGGTCGACGAAGACCCGGACACCCTGCTGTTCGAGTGGGCGTTCACCTCCAAGCCGGCGGGCTCGAACGCCGCCTTCAACGACCCGACCCTGGCGAACCCCTCCTTCGTGCCGGACCTCTACGACCCCAACATCACCGAGGACTACGTCATCCGCCTCCGGGTGTGGGACGGGGAGTTCTGGAGCGACAGCGTCGCGATCTCGATCAACGTGACCACCAACCCCAACCACCGCCCCACCGCGGTGGCGAGCTTCGTACCCGCGGATCCCACCGCTGACGATGTCTGTGAGGACGAAGACTCCGACACGGTGGTCGGACAGGTCGTCCACCTCTCCGACAGCATCACCGCCGGCCCCGCCACCGGTGACCTGGACAGCGATCCGCTCACCTATGAGTGGACGCTGGTGGAGATTCCGACAGGCTCCCTCGCCAGCCTGAACGACGCCACCGTGGAGGATCCCTCCCTCACGCCCGACGTCAACACCGGCGCGCTAGAGGCCTACACCGTGCGACTGCGGGTCTACGACGGTTCGCTGTGGAGCAAGGTCACCACGGATTCCATCGCCACCTTCACCGCCGGATGCGGCAATACGGCCCCGGTGGCCGATGCCGGTGACGACCGAATCGACGAGACGAATGGGGGTTCCGACAACTCGGTGGGCCTCGGCATCGTGCAACTCGACGGGTGCGACTCCTCCGACGCCGACGGGGACCCCCTGTCCTACACCTGGCAGTTCTACAAGCTACCCGAAGCCTCAGACGCGGTCCTCAACAACACCGGCGTTTGCAACCCCTCCTTCGACGCCGACGAAGTCGGCTTCTACAGCCTGCGCCTCCAGGTGGACGACGGAGACCTCGCCAGCGGCTGGGACTACGTCACCATCGAGGCCCAGTAGGTGGAGGCGCCGATGTCCAGAACAACCTTCCTGGCGCTCTGCGTCCCCCTGGTCCTCGCTTCCGCGTGTCGGGAGGAGGACCTCGCGCCCACCGCCATCATCGAAGGCCCCACCGACGCCCTGGTCGGTGAGTGGGTCCAGCTCGAGGGCGCCTCCAGCTCCGATCCCGAAGGCCACTCCGTGCTCTACGCGTGGAGCTTCCAGGCACTGCCCGAGGGCAGCGAGGCG
>JAFDJI010000955.1 GCA_019307545.1 Deltaproteobacteria bacterium
CTACTGCCCGCTCACCGGCTCCGGAATCCTCGTGGAAGGGCGGCAGGACGGCGAGCAGATGCGTTTCGGGGTGTCCGGGCTGCTGTACAACAGCAACCTCGTCCTGTACGACCGAACCACCAACTCCCTGTACGGGCAGATGCGCCAGGTGGGCTTTCGGGGCGACAACCTGGGCCTGGCGCTGGGCACGCGAGCGGTCATCGACACCACGTGGGAAGCGTGGCGGGAGATGTTCCCGAACACCGAGGTCCTCTCCGATCGCAACGGCATCTCCGGATACCCCTATGGGGACTACCGAACCAATGACGCCGACACCTTCATGCTCACCAACCCACGGCCGGACCCCAAGTACCCCAACAAGTCCTACGCCATTGGGGTGATCGTGAATGGCGAAACTGTGATCTATGCCTTCGACGAAATCGAGGAGACCCTGGGCGAACAGGCCCTCGTCACCGACATCGTAGGCGGAGAGCCGGTGGTCTTGGCATACGACGGCCGGTCCCAGACCGCGGTGGTGTTCAGCGCCCGAATCGACGGTCAACCCGCGGAGTTCGCGATCGAGGAGTGACCCCGCGCCCTCTCCACCTGTACAGTAGCGACGTGGGCAAGGTTCAGTACATCAGCAGCCTCGTCATCCTCACCGATCGACCTCCGCAGCTGGCGGCGTGGTACGGATTGGCGCTGGGGCTGACCTTCTCCGTGCAGGAGGAGGACACCTGGTACGCCATGATCCGCACCGACATCGGCCCCATCCACATCGGCATCGGCCCCCGCCGTCTCCTCCCGGAATCCACTCCCGGATCCAGCATGGTGGTCTCGCTGCGGGTGGAAGACTTCGACGAGGCGGTGGAGCGCCTCCGTGGCGCGGAGATCGCGGTCCAGATCAAGGACAGCGAAGACGGGCGCTTCGCCTTCTTCAATGACCTCGACGGGAACCCCGTGGGGATCTGGGGAAAGTAGGCCTTCTGGACGCCGGGCCAGCCGGTGGCCTTCTCGGTCCAACGGTGCCTTCAGAGCTGGAAGTCGTCCGCGCAGGCCAGCCGGTCATCCAGGTTGCTACACATCAGCTTGGTGGGCAGCTCCAGGTGGTCGCACTCGGCCTCGGACACAGGGTCCGCTGGGGGCGCCAGCACGTAGCTGGCGGCCTTCTCGCTGGCCCCACTGGCGAGCGGATAGGCAAAGGTGGCCAGCCGCCCCAACTCGACGCAGCAGTTTGCATCGCACACCGCCGCGTAGAGCAGGTGCTCGGGTTCCGAGACGACCAGGGCGCTGTCCCACCCCTGCGTCACCATGATCTGGCTGCTGTAGTAGATGTTCTCGTCGGTGTGCGCTGCGAGTGACTCGGGGAACACGTGGTCCTCGGGGATCCCCGCTCCCACGAGCAGGTCGCGCAGCGCGTATGCCTCGACATACGCGTTGGCGACCGCGCCACCGGTGGGTATGAACCGGTCGCCGTACCCGGCCTGCGAGAACCGCACCGCCAGGTCTACCCGCCCTTGCTGGCAATCGGAGGGAGTCCCGTCGTCCTCGGACGGGCACCCGAGGATGATGATCGCGTCGTGCGGCCCGACCAGACACCCGGGCGCAGCTGCCCAGTCGTCGAAGGGGTTGATGGGGAACAGCCCCGGATAGTGGACATCCAGCGCAGGCAACGGGCACAGCGCCGGATCCGGGGGGGTGTCGGCGGTGTCATCCCCAGCGGTGTCCGCAGCCGTATCAGCGGCGGTGTCCCCAGCGGTATCGTCGGCCCCCGTGTCCTCCGCACCCGTGTCGTCGTCGAGGAGAGGCGATGGGCTGGTGGTCGACCCGCACGCGACGAGGAGCATCCACCCTGCAACCCATCCCACGCGGCCCCAAGACATCCCGCCTCCTCTTCGGCTGCCCCGTGTATCCCGCCCTCTCCCCCCCATCATCCGTTCCACGTGCCTCAGACCGGGCGCTCGTACACTCGATACCTCCGGTAGACGGTCATGCCCGCCGACTCTACGATGCTGCGCATCGGCCCGTTACGCTCGTCGATGAGCGAGGCCTCCAGGCGGCGGTATCCGGCACGCTTCACCC
>JAFDJI010000244.1 GCA_019307545.1 Deltaproteobacteria bacterium
TCCAGCATCTGCGCAGAACGCGCCACCGGTGCTGGCGTCCCTGTCCATCGGGCCTGACCGGCCGGGGGCCGGTGACACCCTGAGGTGCTCCGCAAATGACGTCTCCGACCCGGACGGGGACCCGGTTTCGGTGACCTACCGCTGGCAGGTGAACGGCACCTTCGTGGCGTTGGAGGGGGATGCGCTTCCCCCGACCGCCTTCCGACGTGGCGACCAGGTGGCATGTGAGGGCACTCCGAGCGATGGGACCGTTGATGGCGAACCGGTGCTCTCGGCCACCGTCGCCATCCTCAACCAGGTTCCAGTGCTCGCCGGGGCACGGGTGGAGCCCGCGGAGCCCATGGGCGGAACGGACGTGAACTGCATCCCGGGAGCTGCCACGGACGCCGACGGCGACCCGGTGTCCTTCCGCTACGCGTGGACGGTGAACGGCCAAGACGTCGGGGTGAGCGGTGGCACGCTGGAGGGCGAGGGGCTCGAGAAGGGTGACCAGGTCGAGTGCATGGTCACGCCCGAAGATGGGCAGGACCTGGGCAAGGCGGTCCGCTCGGGGGAGGTCGAGATCGGCAACACCCCCCCCACAGCGGAGGCGCCCACCCTGGGACCGGCAGAGGCCACCACCGACACCACCCTGGTCTGCGCCCCGAATGTCACCTCCGATCCGGACGGCGATCTCATCGAGGTTCGGTACCTGTGGAAGGTGGGCGGCATGGAGCGGCCGGGATCGGACGATCACCTCGCCGGTGACCAGTTCCGCCGCGGTGACACCGTGGTGTGCGCGGTGGTGGTCAGCGACGGGTCGGCGTCGGTGACGGCCGAGAGCGCATCCATCGAGATCGCCAACTCTCCTCCCGTGGTGGGGCAGGCACGCATCGATCCCGAATCGCCCCAGACCGAGCACACCCTCACCTGCATTCCGGACGAGGTCATCGACCCGGACGACGACGAGGTCTCCATCGCCTACGCCTGGATGGTGGATGGGCGCACGGTAGAGTCGGACGGAGCGACCCTTTCCGCGTCCGCGACCCTGGCCGACCAGAGGGTGGCCTGCTCGGTGACGCCGAGCGATGGGGACCTGGCGGGGAGTCCCGTACACAGCGAGGCCGTGGTGATCGGGAACACGCCCCCGGTCCTGGTTGGTGTGACGCTGTCCCCCGTGGCGCCCACCGTCGTCGACACCCTGGTCTGCGAGCATGGGGACGCCACCGACGCAGACGGTGACGCGGTGACCTTCCGATACCGTTGGACCGTCTCGAAAGAGACCGCAAACGCCTCAAAAAGGGAGCTTCGTGCCCCAACATTCCGCCGTGGCGATGTCGTCCGGTGTGCGGTGTCTCCCTCCGATGGGCGCGCGAGTGGGGCGGAGGTGGGGTCGGCCGAGGTCACCGTGCGCAATAGCCTGCCGGTGCTGACTGGTGCGCGGATCGAGCCGGCCATCGCCTATGCCGATACCGCCCTCGCCTGCATGGCGGATGGCGCCGAGGACCCCGATGGGGACGAGGTGGAGGTCCGTTTCGCGTGGACGGTGGACGATGCCCCGGTCGGCACCTCCGCGACCCTGGCGCCGGGGTCCTTCCGAAAGGGTCAGGAGGTCCGATGCACCGCCTCCCCCTTCGACGGCACCGACGACGGAGCGCCCGTCTCGGTCGCGGTCGTGGTCCGAAACCGGCCACCGGTGGTCCAATCGGTGGAGGTGGCGCCGGAGGAGGTGTACACCAACGACACGATCACCGCATCCGCGTCCGCCCACGACGCCGACGGGGACCCGGTCACCTTCACCTGGCGGTGGTCGGTCAGGGGTCGGAACGTGGAGGTCGACGACAACGCGCTCGACGGCACCCTGGCCTTTGGGCGCGGGGATCGGGTGCAGGTCACCGCCTCGCCCCACGACGGGGAAGAGGTCGGAGATCCGATGGCCTCGGCCGTGGTACAGATCCGCAACTCGCGTCCCAGCGCACCGCAGATTGCCATCGACGACCCCAGGGGAGGCACGGCCGACCTGGTGTGCCGGGTGGTGGAGCCCGCGTCCGATCCGGACGGGAACCAGGTCCGTTACCGGTTCCAGTGGGTGGTGGAGGACGCTCCCTTCCCATCGGCGCGCACCACCGCCCTTCCGGGAGACACCGTTCCACGCGCGGCAATCGGTCTCGACCAGGACTGGACCTGCGTGGTGACCCCGCGAGACGATCTGGAGGAGGGCCCTTCCTCCGAACCGGACACGGTCACCATCGTCGAGGCCCTGGTGGGTTCGGGGAGCAGCCATGCCTGTGCCCTGCGGACCACTGGCGACCTGTTGTGTTGGGGAAACCGGGACTACGCCATGAACCGTCCCCCAAAGGAGGCCGCCCGGCAGCTGGCGGTCGGTGGCTGGCACAACTGCGCCATTCGCCAGGCGGACCGGGGGCTCATGTGCTGGGGACACGATGTCTACGGACAATCCCGGCCCCCCTCCGGAAGGTTCCGGCGCGTGACCGCCGGTGGGTGGCACAGCTGCGCCCTCGACATGGATTCGCACCTCACCTGTTGGGGCCAGGGAGCCGATGGCCGGACCGAGGCACCCCCCGGTGTCCATGCCGACGTCAGCGCCGGCTGGAACCACACCTGCGCCCTCGATCCCGAGGGCGGGGTGATCTGCTGGGGGGACAATGAGCACGGGCAGTGCGACGCGCTCGAAGGCCGGTTCGTCCAGGTGAGCGCCGGCGAGTTCCATAGCTGCGCGCTCAACGAGGATGGAGAGATCCAGTGCTGGGGGAGCAATCGTGCTTCCGAGTTGGACGCCCCGCCCGGTCCGTTCGTCGCGGTCGAGGTTGGTGCTCGGTTCACCTGTGGACTGCGATCCGTGGGTGCCGTGGCGTGTTGGGGGATGGACAACTACGGGCAACTCGAGGTCCCGGACCGGGTGTTTCGCCGCATTGGGCGTGGTGTAAACAACATCTGTGGATGGACAGAGGAAGAAAGGCTGGAATGCTGGGGTCAGGACCAGTACGGACAATCTCGTCCTCCCCGCTGACGGGGCGGTCTGGGGTAGGGTGTCGCTGGGTGACTTTCACGGTGCTAATTCACTTGCGGGCAGGCGAAAAACTTTCCTATAGTAGGACAGCGTCCTCTCGGGAGGTCTTGCTTGGGCCGAAACGAAACTGCGTCACTGATGCGCGCTGTTTGTGAAGATTGTGAGCAAGAGGTAGACCGAGGGGCTGAAGTGTGCGCCTGTGGCGCGAAGCGGCCCGACGGCGGTTGGCCCTTGGTGACCGAGCTGCGCGTGTACTCCGGATCGGGCGGGGCTGCGGCGTCGGAGGACCCGCCGGAGGACCCCTCCACAGAGGAGGCGGGGCCGGCCACGCCCCCCGGCCCGGTGGACAAGGCGGCGTCGCCGGGCATGTCCGGGCTCTACCTGCGGCTCGGGCTGACCTTTGGGGTGTACTTCATGGTCACCGCCATGGTCGTGCTCGGCACCTGGTTCGCGATTGTCCGCCCCCTGTGGGTGCAGGAGACGGAGCGGCGAGTTGCGGTGCTCGTACCGGAGGTGGTAGCGGCTCCGGTTGTCACCCCGGTTCCGGCAGCGCCCGAGCCCGTCGCGGTGGCCGAGGTGGAGGAGGAGGAGACCGCTCCCGAGGAGTCCCCTCTCCCCTTGGACGAGGCGGAGCCGGAGCCAGAACCTGTGCGGGTTGCTGCGAGGCCCAGGCCCCGCCCCCGCCCGGCCCGTCCGGCGCCGGCCCCCGAACCGGTGGTGGCCGAGCCGGAGCCCGAACCGGTGGTGGCCGAGGTCGAAGAATTGGTTCCGGTGGTGGCCCGGCCCGCTCCGAAGCCCGAGCCAGAGGTCGCGGTCCCGACCACGGCGCGGAAACCGGTCGTCCCCATCGCGGCCGCCAGCCAGTCCGGCACCTACGTCGGCAGGGCACGGAACAGGCCCTTCACTCTACAGTTGGTCTTCCGACCGGGTGGCGTGCTGCAGGGCATTCTCCAAGTTGAGAGGAACGGCGAGGTCCTCGACATCGGGGCCGCCGGCAACTACACCATCGGCGCGAACGACGTGCTGACCATCGCCCTGGTGGAGACCGGAACGCCCGATCCCAGGGTCTACTCGGGGCGTGTCTCTGACGGGGCCGCCGAGGGTCGGGTGAGCGTGGGTGGACGCAACCGTGGGAGGTTCCGTGCCAAGCGTTAGAACGCGGACGGGGATGAAGACCCTGATCACGGGCGACGTCATCGGCCGCTGGGTGGTGGACCACTGCATCAGCCCCGGGATCCCGCGGCTGTACATGGCGTACGAGTTCGACGACGAGAACACCAAGGCGCTCCTGACCACGTTGTCTCTGGAGGGAACCGAGCAGTTGCGCCGTGAGGCAAGCGTGCTGCGTGCGCTGGCCCATCCGGCCGTTCCGGAGCTGATCGACTTCGGGGTGAGCAACGAGCACGGGCTGGCCTGGATGGCCACCAAGGAGTTCGACGCCGAGACGCTCCAAGACCGCCTGTTGGCAGGTCCCATCCTCTGGAAGGAGGCCTGCGCGCTGTTCCACCAGCTTGCCAAGGGACTGCGACACGCGCACGAGCACAGCATCGTGCATCGGGACGTCTCTCCGGTGAAGATCCTGCTCGACCGCAAGGGGCACGCCCAGGTCGTCGGCTTCGAGGCCGCGATGGACGAGAGTGAGCTGAGCCAGCTTGCCGAGGTTCAAATGGGGCCGCTGGGCTACCTGGCACCCGAGGTGATCACCAAGGGCCGCCGAGCGGGTCCACGCGCAGATCTGTACGCCCTGGGCGTGGTGCTCTACGAGGCGCTCACCGGTCGGCCGGCCTTCCCGGCTGCCCTGATGGATGGGCGCGCCGATCCATTGGAGCGGATGCTGGACTGGAAGGCCCGTTCCGAGCCGCTACGTCCCTCGGGGGACCTCCCGGACTGGCTCAAGAACCTGGTGGAAAAGGCCACCCATCCCGATCCCTCCGAGCGCCTCCCCGACATGGACGCCTTCGTGGGATGGCTGGATGCGGCCCGCGGGTTCTGGGAGCCCCTGGCCCGGCCCGAGCGCCCCGTCGAGGCGGATGTCGCGCCTCCACCCATCGTGATGGCGGCACCCAGCCTGGGCGCACCGGCCCATCCGCTACCCGATCCCGTTCCGGTCACCCGGGTCATGCCCCTGGCCTACTTCACCGCGGCCTCGCTGGGGGTGGCCCTGGGGGTGGTGTTCAGCATCGTGGTGATCTTGGTGGTGGAGCTTCCCGCCCTGGGTTGACTCACTCCATCAACCGCCGGTAGGACCGGAAGGTGAGTTGCAGTGGGGTCGTGCCCGGGTCGGCCTCGACGCGGAGGAAGTCCCGCTGGTGCGGGGTGGCCAGGGTCGTGCCTCCCTCGAGGTCCAGCACCTCCTCCCAGGACACCACCGCCAGGTCGTCCCACGCGGCCAGGGCTTCACCGGCCTCGGGAGCGCCCTGGCGTAGGAACAGTCGCACGGCGCGAGGGTTGGCCTCACGGTTCCCCGGCTCGACGTCGTCCGGCATGGACAGATCGAAGGCGAACCAGGACCAGTCGAAGGTCCCCCCCGGGTGCCGGAAGGCGACCTCCTGCCCGAAAACCGCCTCGCCCTCCGACGCGTAGTACCGCGCGATGACGTCCATGGGACCAGCGTTGTCCCCCTTGGCATACCCGACCAGGGTGAGGTCCTTGTTCGGCTCGTCGAGACCGTCCCCCATCACCCGGATCCGGTTTCGAAACGCGGTGGTGGACACGCCGATGTTGGCATCCGTGCGCACCGAGCAGACCCCAACCGCCCCGCGTCGCGCGCCGATGTGGCAGGGGAAGCGGGAGCCACCTGAGACGTCCCAGTGCGCGACCTCCATGTCGTCGTCATCGATGTCCTCATCCTCGAAGGTGCCGTAGATGAGCAGGTCACGGCCGGGTCTGGCGAGGGCCGGACCGGTCGCGGCGTGGAGCGACTCCCCGAGCACCGCCAGGTCGCGCAGATCCACCACCGCCACCCCGGAGTCTGGTACCTCCACCGCGATCTCCACCACCCGGGCGACCGGCTCGCTGGGCGCGAGCACCTCGGCCCGATCGTTCTCGGGGTACACCAGGAGACCCTGGGAGAACTCGGCGACCCGGCGCAGGGGCCCATCCGAGAGCGCGCCGGTCGCGAGGTGGGTGCGGTA
>JAFDJI010000956.1 GCA_019307545.1 Deltaproteobacteria bacterium
GTTCCGTTTTTCGGGATCCGGGAAGGTCCGCTTCAAGCGAGGCTATCTGCGGCATTGCCTCGAACACAAGCAGAAATCCACCAAGAAGAAGCTCTCCAAGACAAGCACCATGAAAGAGTGCGACGCCAAGCGCGTCCGCGAGATGCTTCCCTACCTCGCCAAGTAGGTGCCCTCGGGCAGGTCGTGCGACCTGCCCTCCCCCGAGCGGACCACCGCCACCGCCCGCCAAGGGCTGGAACGCGGTCACAAGGAGTCCCCAAATGGCACGCATCAAGAACGCCCAGAACCGAACCACACGCCGGAAGAACCTCCGGCGTCGCACCAAGGGGTTCTTCCTCGGGCGGAAGAACCTCCGCCAGGCCACCCAGGCCGCCATGAAGGCCGATGCCCAGGCGTACCGTGGGCGCAAGGAGCGCAAGCGCCAGTTCCGCCGCCTTTGGACGCAGCGGATCAATGCGGCCGCTCGGGTGCAGGGCATGCCCTACTCCCGTTTCATGCATGGCCTCAAGCTCGCCGGTATCGCCCTGAACCGTAAGGTATTGGCAGATCTGGCGGTGCATGAGCCCGACACCTTCAAGGTGCTGGTCGAACAGGCCCGCACCGCTCTCGAGGCGTGACCTCTTCGAGCCGTACCCTGGTCTCCATGGGGCTGCTCCTCTGGCTCCCCTTGGGGCTCGGTGTGTCCTGCAACAACGACGAGATGACCTGGGTCCGCTTCAACGGCAACGACTTCCTGGAAGTGGAGGTCACCGCCGCCGAGGTGCTGGGCCCACCGGTATCCACGAACCTCACCTCCACGACCGGTGCAGTACTGTTGGGCTCGGCCTCCGTCGACCCGGGGTCGGCACCGACAGGCACCGACCACGAGGTCGTCGTCGAGATCGACGACGACTACGAGGAGACGGTGGGGCGGGTATCGGTGGAGGTGGACGCTGGTGCCAGGGGCACCGAGACGTTCGAGCTTCGCCAGGACTCAGCGGACCACGGGTACTGGTGGCTCCGCGTTCGCTCGGTAGGAGATCTGGAGGAGGAGCGCACCGATCGCTTCTCGTTCCGGCTGTGGGTGCCAGGCGATTCGGGTGACATCGACACCGGTGGTGATCGGTGAGCTTGGGCGCGCGTCCCGGCCCCAGCGACCACCCATCCCCGAAGACCGTCTCCCGTGCCGATCTCGCAGAGCGGCTCCGCCGCCACGGCTTCTCGCACCGACAGTCCGCTGCGTACGTGCGCAGCATCTTCGATCTGATGGCGGAAGCCCTGGTCGACGAGGAGGCCGTCAAGCTCCCGGGGTTCGGGAAGTTCGAGGTGGTATCCCGGGCGCCCCGCGCCGGGCGGGCCTTCTCCACCGGGGAAGAGGTCGCGGTGGCAGCGCACCGCACGGTCGCCTTCCGCCCTTCCCGAAAGCTCCGCGACGAGATGACCCTGGCACTACGACCCCCTCGTCGGTAAGGTCTGGCGCCATGAAGACCGAGCAACTCGACCTGGAAATCGATCTCCCCGACAAGCTCTTCTTCCGCATCGGAGAGGTCTCGGAGTTGGTCGGCGTCGAACCGCACGTCCTCCGCTACTGGGAGAGCGAGTTCAAGATGCGGCCGCAACGCTCCGAATCCGGCCAGCGGATGTACCAGCGCAGGGACATCGCGAAGTTCCTGCGCATCCGACACCTGGTCCACCAAGAGGGGTTCACGATTGCCGGCGCCCGCAAGGCCCTTTCCGGCGCCACCGAAGCCACCCCCTCCATGGACACCGAGCAGATCCAGGAGGTCGCGCAACACCTCGGCGCCCTCCGCGACCGCATTCGCCAGGCCCGCGACCGTTTCGCCCATGCCCTGGCAGCCCCCCATCCCGCCGAGGATTGACGGCCCGCCCCCCCGCAGTTACCCCCCAAACGCCTGGCCCCCGGGCAACCAATCGGGGCGTAGCGCAGTCTGGTAGCGCACCAGACTGGGGGTCTGGTGGTCGCTGGTTCGAATCCAGTCGCCCCGACCATAATGAAGGAACCCCTGCCAGCCTTGCTGGCAGGGGTTTCGTAATGGAGGGAGGGGCGACTGGATT
>JAFDJI010000245.1 GCA_019307545.1 Deltaproteobacteria bacterium
CCATCCGACTCGTCGGGATGGTGCATCCCCGGGCCAGCCAGGTGCTCCGAGAGCACCAGCACCGTGCCCTCCAGGCCTGCGAAGCCCTCCACATCCCCCATGATGACCCGGAGATTGGGGCCGGGCGGCAGGCGGTCGACCGCGGCGGCCAACGCTTCGGCCACCACCTCGAGTACGGACCCGCTGCGGGCATCCGGGGCGATCCGCTTCATGTCCTGCGTCTATCCCACCTTCGCGGCACCTGGGCATGGATCCTGTTAGGAGCGGTGGCCGAGCCCACGAGGAGCAGATGAGTCAACCCGACGTCGACGCCCTCATGCGCGCCTTCCGGGAGGCGCTCGACAAGGCGTCCGATCCGAAGGACCTCGACGAGATCCGCCGCGTCCATACCGCCGGACGCAAGAGCGCGATGAAGGATGCGTTCCGCGCCCTGCGCGAGGTCCCCCCCCAGGAACGGCCCGCCGTCGCGAAGGCCCTCAACGAGACCCGGGCCACCATGGAAGCCGAGTTGGAGGCTGCGTCACACCAGATCGAGGCCAAGGCGCTGCAGGACCAACTCGATGCGGAGTGGGTCGACCTCACCATGCCGGGCGTGGCTCGGCGACGCGGTGCCCGCCACCCACTCACCGAGGTGGAGGACCAGTGCATGGAGGTGCTGCGACGCCTCGGGTTCCAGTGGGTCGATGGTCCAGAGGTGGAGCACCCCTACTACAACTTCGACGCCCTCAACATCCCGGAGCACCACCCCGCCCGCGACATGCAGGACACCTTCTGGGTCACCGGGGGACTGCTCCTGCGTTCCCACACCACCACCGTGCAGGCCCGCGTACTCCAGCAGCAGCCCCCCCTCCCGATCCGAATCGCTTCGATGGGCCGGGTATACCGGAACGAGGCGGTGGACTCGACCCACGTGGCGATGTTCCACCAACTCGAGGGCCTGTGGATCGACAAGGGGCTCACCTTCTCCCACTTGAAGGGCATCCTGTCCTTCATCGCCCACGCCCTGTACGGCGAAGACCGCAAGACCCGCTTCAAGCCCAAGTTCTACCCATACACCGAGCCCTCCGTGGGGGTCGACGTCTCCTGTGGCGTGTGTGGCGGAACGGGATGCGAGGCCTGTCACGACACCGGCTGGGTCACCATCCTGGGCGCCGGCATGGTGCACCCGAAGGTCTTCCTGGAGTTCGGCTACGACCCCCGCGAGATCAGCGGCATCGCCTTTGGGCTCGGGACCACGCGCATGGCGGCCCAGTGGAGCGGGGTCGTCAAGATCAAGAGCCTCTACGACCAGGATCTGCGCGTCCTCCGGGCACTGCATCGGGGGGTCGCATGAGGATCGCCAGCCACCTCCTCCGCCGCTACGTCGACATCCCGCAGCATCCGCGGAAGCTCCGCAACCTCCTCGACGACGTGGGAATCGAGGTCAAGCGGGTGGAGTCCGACGCAAAAGGCGACCTGTTCACCGTGGAGTTGCTCGCCAACCGTGGCGATCACCACTGCTACCACGGGATTGCCCGCGAGATCAGCGGGCGCACCGGGGGGCTCATCCGGATCCCCCAGGTCGCGACGCTGACGGAGGGAACCCCTCCCCTGCCGATGCGCAACGAGACCGACCAGTGCCTGGTCTACACCGGGACCCTGCTGGAGCGGGTGGGCACCGCCAACCCCCTGCCGGGAGATCAGCTCGCACCGCTGCTGGCGGCGGGCATCCACTCGGTCTCCCCACCCGTCGATGCGACCAACCTCTCCAACCTCGAGCTCGGGCAGCCCACCCACGCATTCGATGCCGATGCCATCGCCGGGGCCATCATCATCCGCCTCTCCCGCCCCGGGGAGACGGCATGGCCGCTGTTCCAGTTGGAGCGGGTGGTCCTGCCGGAGGGCACCCTGGTCATCGCCGACGAGGAGAAGATCCTTGCCGTCGCGGGGGTCATCGGGTGCGAGGATTCCAAGGCCACCGAGACCACGACCCGGCTGCTCCTGGAGTCCGCGACCTTCGACCCGATCGCCGTACGCAGGGCCAGCCGGTCACTGGGCATCGCCACCGACTCTTCCGCGCGCTTCGAGCGGGGCTCCGACCCCACCTGCCCCCTGGTGGGCGCGGGCCGGGTGGTGCACCTGCTCGAAGAATACGCGGGTTGGAGGCGCGTGGGCGCCACGGGTGTGGTGGGCGGATGGACAGATCCCTACCAACTCATCGCGCTCAACATCCCCGATGCGGCCGGGTTCCTGGAGTATCCGCTCACCGAGGAAGAGGTGGGCCAGCGCCTTGTGCGCTACGGCTTCGCGGTATCCGGCTGCTACCCGGAGTGGGAAGCAGAAGACGGCTGGCATATGCCGCCCGAGTTGGATGGGTGGTCGCGGGAGCGGCTGCGGAACACGGTGCTGGTCCGAGTCCCGCCGCACCGCCTGTGGGACGTGGAGTTCGTCGCGGACCTCTACGAGGAGTTGGCCAAGTCGATCGGCTACAACGAGACGCCGGAGTACATGCCACCCGTGGACATGGGGGCGGTGCCGAGCCCAACCGAGCAGGTCAAGGAGCGGGTGGAGTCCGTGCTCGTCGGGCAGGGGTTCTACGAGGTGTTCTCCGACGGCTTCTACGGCCGGGACATGCGTGAGCGAGCCGGAATCCAGGAAGGGCACCCCCTGTGGGCGCACGTGGAAACCGAGAACGCCTTGGAACGCTCCTACGCGCTGCTCAAGAACAACTCCCTGCTCCAGGCCACCGAGGCCGTCGCGACCAACCTCCGGATGCGCCACGAGCAAGTGAAGGCGTACGAATGGACCCGCACCTTCCACCCCGATCGCGACGCCCCGAACGGGGTTTGCCGGGAGCGAAAGCACTTGTGGGCGGTCGTGTGCGGCCAGGACGCCGAACCTTCCTGGGTCGGACTGGCGCGGCCCGCCGACAGCCTGTTCCTCAAGGCCGTGCTGGAGGAGATCGCCGTCGAACTCGGGCTGGACCTCTCGCTCGGCCCGCCCGATCCCAGCGTGCCCCTCTACAGTTTGCTGCACCCCAACCGCCAGGCGACAGTCACCCAGGCAGGCAAGGTGGTGGGTGTGCTGGGCGAGATCCATCCGGCCGTGGTCCAGGCCTTCCGCATCCGCCGTGCGCGCCCGTGCTACCTCGAGATCTCCAACGCGGCGCTGGAAACACCTGGGGTGCGCACTGCGTTCCAGGAGCCTTCGGAGCACCACCCCATCATGCGCAACCTGGCCTTCACCCTGCCGGATCGCGTTCAGGCCGGTGACGTGGTCGCGCTGATGGAGGCCTCGGGGCCCTCCTTCCTCGAGCAGGTCGACATCACCGACCTGTTCCAGCATGAGGAGGACGGCCAGCCGGTTCGCACCGTCACCTTCGCGTTGGTGTACACCAGCGACGACGCCCCCCGGACCGCCGAGGAGGTGAACCGCGCCAGCGAGTACCTCGTCGAGACGGTGGAGGCGAAGCTCGGTGAGCGGGGTGTGAAGCTCCGGCAGTAGCCCTCAGGCTTCAGATGGCTCCGGCCCGGAGCCGAAGACCAGCATGTACACCTTGAGTTGGTACGCTACGTAGAACGGCAACCCGAACATCACCCCCACCAAGGGGATCGCCTGGGCCACGAAGAGGATGGCCAGGCCGAGACCCCAGAAGCCCAGGTGCCAGCCCAGGTTTCGCCGGACGTGGCCGAAGGAGAGCTGGATCGCCGAGATGGCCGAGAGCCGGTGGACGATGAGCGCGGGGAACGCGAACCCCAGCGCCAAGCTCACCAGCAACCCGGGCAGGTAGCAGAACATCATCCCGATGAGCACCAGGGCCATCTGGAGGATCGAGAGCAGGAGCACCTGCACGATGTCGGTACCGAGGTGACCGAAGGCAGCGACGAACCCCAGGGGCTGGTCCCCTTCGAGGTGTGCCCTCGCAGCGCGTGCAAGGCTCGCCATGAATGGCGCCGAGACGGTGACGAGGAGGAGCAGGCCCACGACATAGCCGAACAACATCCCCACCATCGCCAGGATGGCGCCCAACTCCTCGGAGCCCAGGGCGGCACCGATGATCATCGGGATCACCATGAACCCCACGAGCAACGCGATGAACACGAAGACCATCCCAAACGCGACCAGCATGTACCCCAGGCCGGCGAGCAGGTACCCCGCCACGTTGGCCTGCAGGTCCCCGAGAAGATCGGTGAGCACCTTCACGACATCTGGCAGCTGACCGGTTTCCGTGGCCGAATCGCCCGTCTCGTGTTCGGTCCCCACGGCATCATCCGCACCAGGCGCCCATACGTCTCCACCTGCTGACATCACCCCTCCAGTGCTGGGAACGCCCGAGAGGACAGCGCCCTATCATTTCGGTTCCCGCGCGTCACACCGGCCCCATGGATCCAGGGTAGGCTGGGCAGACCTGGAAGGGAGGTCAGATGCGCATCCACCTCGCCATCGTCGTCGTGCTGGCCATGGCCTGCAAGGGCGACGACACCAATTCCGACGACACCGGGCAACCCAACGATTTGCCCAACCCCCTCGCGGGACTGGAGGCCACAGACGAGTGCGACAACCTGGAGGTATCGGGGTGCCCGTTCGGAGCAGCCAGTTCCTACCTGGCGGGCGACTACACCTTCGGCAACGATGGCGCGGTGACGGGCTTCGAGTACTGGCTGTGGATCCCCAACGACACCCTCGCGGGCCAGTCCGCCGACTGGGATGTCGACACACCCTGCACCATCGTGTGGGAGGTGTTCGCGGACAAGGAAGACGACCCCGACTGCAGTGCCTGCCTGTTCCAGATCAACGGCTCGGCCAACTTCCAGGCGACCGAATCCGACTGTGCGCAGGGGCTCGAAGACGTCGAGGGACAGGACAACGACTTCGCCTACAACGTTCGCGCCGGATCCGCCGAAGGCGAGATCCGCATGTTCTTCACCTCGTCCGACAACGAGTTCGCGTCGGGTTTCACCAACGATCTGGGCCTGGTGTGGACCAGCGAACCCCACTGCGAGTTGGTGGGCGCCTCGGACTGCCGCTGACGATACGCGGCCTCGATGGGTTATGAGGCGCTTGCCGTGCGCTTCTCCTACCTGCCATTGCTGCTCCTGACGAGCCCCGCCTGCGAGCGCGGGTTCGTGGTCGACTCGGACGACACCGCCGACGACACGGCCGCGGACGACACCGGGGACACCGATCCCGAGACCTGCGCCGATGGCATCGTCGATCCCTGGGCCGACCTCGACGCGACGCAGTGTGACGAAGCCATCGTGAGCGCCGCCACCGCCTACTACATTGGCGAATTCACCCTCTCCGGCGACACCGTCGGCGGAACCGAGTACCAGGTGTTGTTCGCCAACCCCCTGTGGGAGGACGCCGGCGGCGCGGACTGCATCATCGCCTGGGCGGTGCAGTCCGGCACCCGTGGCGACCCGGTGACCTGTAGTCACTGCGAGTTCAGCGTCACCATCAACGCCACGGTCGACGCGGGGGAAACCACGTGTCCGCCAGAGCTGCAGACTCCCGGTTCCTTCTCCGCCACCTACGACGTGGAGGACACCGGTACCGGGGAGGTGATCTTCTACTTCTCGGGATCCGGAAACGAGTTGGGGCGCGGGTGTACCAACTCGTCGCGGATCACGTACGTGTCCGAGGGGTGGTGCAAGCCGATGCTGTAGGGCGTGCGCCCAGCCCGCTACAACCGGTCGGTGATGTCCAGCACGTACAGGAAGCGCCAGTCCGAGTCCTCGCTCGGCAGAGCCGTGTACGCCAGGAGCGTGCGGCCATTCTGCAGGCTGAGCGACGGCTCGCCGCACGCGACGAATTCGGTGGTGACCTCGAAGGATCGGGACCCATCGATCCGCGTCAGCACGATCCGGTCGTTCTTGGTGGGGTCGTCATAGCCGTACGCGACCCACTGCCCGTCGGGGGTGATAGCGGGCCGGGCCCGCGTGGGGAAGCGCACCCCCTCGGCGAGCGTCCGCCTGTTCTCCCCCACTGAATCGATGACGACCACGTCCCACTGGCTCTCCGACTTGGCGGAGAAGAACACGATCTGCCCGTCCACCGCATACACCGGCCGCGTCTGGTCGCCCATACCGCTCGCCAGGGCGGTCTCGCTGCCGGTGGCGGGGTTGTACTCGTAGATGCTCAGGCTCTCGTT
>JAFDJI010000957.1 GCA_019307545.1 Deltaproteobacteria bacterium
CCCCTTGTCGAAGGCCCGCGGCAGGTAGGTGTGGACCACGCTGCGCTTGGCCTGGTGGGGACATCCGAAGTTGCAGCAACCGCAACCCCGGCAGCCGTCGGTGTTGCGGCGAATCGGGCGGAGCGAGAAGCCCTTCTTCTCCAGCCCCTCGCCGAACAGCCGGATACCGCGTGAGCGCATCGCCACCGGCACCTCCTCCACGTGGACCGCGCGTTCGGCGTCCTCGAAGAAGGGCTCCATGGACGCCGCCGCGAGGTCGGTCAGCCCGTGCTCCCGCGCCCAGCCGTCCAGAACCTCCTCGGGGGTGCGGAAGCACACCCCCCCGGTCGTGATCGAGGAACCGCCCACGCACCGCCCCATGGCAACCTGGACCGCCGGGGTGTCGCCCAGGCCGACGGCGACGGTCATGGCCCCTTCCCGCCAGGTGTGGCGGATCGCTTCGCTCGGCCGCATCCGGGCGTGTGCTTCGGGCGCGATGTGCGGCCCCTCCTCCAGGATCACCACCTCCTGCCCCGCCTCGGCGAGCACCGCGGCCACCACCGCACCCGCGCTCCCTGAACCGACCACCACCACATCGGCGTCGAGCACGAGATCTCCCTCGTGCGTCCGCCCCCGGAGGATGGGATCGCTCACTGGCCCTCCTCCCCGAGACACCCGCCGTCGAAGCCGATCTCCGCGGCCGCGTCGGGGTGCTCGTAGTAGGGGATGCACAGGACCGCCTTGATGGCGAGGAGCGCGAGGGCGAGCGGGGTGCGCTCCAAGCGCTCGAGGGCACGCGTCCGCACCGGGAGCGGCCACATCCCCAGAGGTGGGGGTCGCAGGGCGAGGAACGGCGAGAGCCAGATCACCACGAAGAGGGCCCCCCGAAAGATGAGGCGGGATCGCGCTCCGGCGTGGTGCAGGAAGTCGTCGACCTCGACGCAGAGCCAGTGCAGCCTGGACTCCGGGGGCGGACCCGCCTCGGTGGCGAAAACCACTTGGGCGACCGAAGCGACGGAACGCATCGCGCGGGTCCGGGGCGCGGGAGGAGGTTGGGACGGACGGGGCGCGATCCAGTGGGCAGGGGCTGGTGCCAGAACGCCTTCGCCGTTTCCGGACTGGTTGGTGGCGCTCACGTGGGGTCCTCCCGGAGCCGACTCGGCCGCCCGGACATCCTACCCGTTCTCAACTGCTGGCCCAGGCGGCGGAGGGCTACGCGCCCGCCCAGTGGTACGACTTCCGCCACGTGTCCCCCGGGGCCGCACAGGACGGAGCAAAGCCTCATATCGGGGGCCGCGACCCGTACAGGCACCCCCCGAGCACCCAAAACCCGTACAGCCGACCCGTACACCTCCAGGGGCGGGGACCCGGCTCCTCCTCCGTGGACGCTGCCGGGCAAGGACGGCTCAGCCCCGGGGAGGATCGTCCCGCAATCGCTTCACTCGACCAACGCTGGCCCGCTCGGTCGTGATGGTAGGCCGTACGAGGACACAATGATGTCGTGCCGCAACAGCCGCTCACACGAGAGCTGGGCGGCTCCCCAGCAGACTGCGGCCGGTTGTGGCGCGCTCCGGGGCCACACCTCCCGCCGGGACACCAGTGGCAGGAAGGGTCCACCGCAGGCGTGGTGCCAGGGGCGGCGGACTCGCCTGACGAGACCAACCGCGAGCGGCAGCAAATGCTCGGGTGCGTCTCCGCGCGACAACGTCTCGCCCTGTGCATCGTGGATGGCCGCGTACAGCAGCAGCTGGTATCGCCCCAAGAGGCTCTCGGCGCGTGACAGCGCCCTCAGCAGGTAGCCCTGGGCCGTGTTCACCACGCGGTCACCCACCCACTCCCCCTCCGCGGGTGTCGGAGCATCGCGTTCCAGCAACAGCCCGTTTGGCGACCCGTCGTAGAAACGCAAAGCCGGTGGCGCCCTGGACCCGTAAGGCTCCAACGCGTGCAGCTCGTCCAGGTGCTCCAAGAGCCAGATCAGGGTTGGGTCGCGCCCCGGGTACTGCTGATCGGCCTGCACGGCAGCATCCGCGAGGCGCCTTTCTTGGAGCGGCACCGACAGGCGGTAGCTGC
>JAFDJI010000958.1 GCA_019307545.1 Deltaproteobacteria bacterium
GCCCTGGTTCCGGGACCACGATCAGGTCGAGCATCGCGTAGCGCGCTGGGGCATTGGCTGGTACGCCCCCGGCTTCGGCGGCGGGCCGCACCCCGTCTTCCACCAGGGACACGCATACCCGCTCGGGAGCCGCTCGCTCTTCGGGCGCCTCATCGCGGAACCATCGCGCCGCCCGGTCGCCATGGAAGTACATCCGCGACTCGTACCGGACCAGCCGCGGGTCCAGCACCCCGGTCGACGTGGCCAGGTCGGTGAAGCAGACCTCGGTGTCATCGACCTCGAAGTGGGCCAGGGGACTGCGCACCTGCAGGTAGTGGTCGAGGATCTCGTCGCGGCGGGCGGTGACCATCCGCATCAGCTCGCACTCCGCTGCCGGGTCGGCCATCTTCGCCTCGACCACCATCGCCTTCAGGTGGGCGTCGGTGAGGTGGGCGATGATCCGCGCCGCCCAGGCCCCGTCGCCGTCCCGCATCCGGGTGAAGGCCGGGTTCGGGTAGCCGTTCTTCCACTTCTCGGCCTCGAACAGCGACGCGTTGTAGAACCCGCATATTGGGGCCACGGTGGAGATCTTCACCACGTCCCAGGGGCGGCGGATGGCGCCCAAGGTCACGTAGTCGGTCAGCGTCCCCCCGACGTCCAGCCCGTAGGCGTACCCGAACCGAGCGGTCAACTCCAGGTTGGGCCAGAGCAGGCCGAAGCCGTCGCCGAAGTCGAGGTAGTAGTGCCGCACGTAGGTTCGGCCGTCCTCCTCCACCCAGGTGGTGAGGGAGTTCTGCTCCCGGGCGTCGATGTGGTTGATCCACGCGGCCATCAGCCGCGCTGCGCGGATCTCGCGCCGGTCCTCGTGGGGGATGACGTCGTTTGGGTCGTCGCGACGCGTCCCCTGGTAGGTCCAGGGCCCGAGCGGGATGCCCTCCACGAATTGGCTCGCCGCCGCGCGGTGGAGGCCATCCGCGGTCATCTGGGCGAAGCTGAGCACGAACGCCACGTCGTCCTCGGTCATCGGCACCTTGCGGCCCAACTCGTCCACCGACTTGGCGTCGGGGCTGACCTGGAGGATGGAGGGGTCGAAGAACACCACCTGGTTGCAGGGCGCGTGGAAGCCAAAGGCGTGGTAGAGCCGCGACCCGATGACGTCCGCGCTGGAGCCCCGCTCGCCCTGCTCGTGTCCGTCGAACTTGAGGAGGAACCCTCGGCCCTGCGCGTCCTTGATCATGAACCCGGGGTCGGCGCCGTTGGGCTTGGCGCGGACCACGGTCCACGGGCCGTTGGGGTCGAGGGGCGCGTCCAGGCAGGCCCCGCGCGCGCCCTCCTCCACGGTGAAGTCCCCCCGCCCGATGCGGTTCTCGAACCAGCTGGAGTCGGGGACCTCGTCCATGGCGTTCACGTTCACCGCCGGTCCGGCGATGTTGAGGCTCAGGGCGCGCTTGGTGGGTTGGAAGAAGGTCTGGTCCACGGCGTCCCAGGCCGCGGGTGACCAGTACTCCTCGGGCATCTGCTCCACGTGTTGGGTGTCCGGGTCCTCCCACATGGGCTCGGCGAGGGGGAACCGGGTGTGCCAGACGGTACAACCGGCGGCCAGGACGACAGTGAGGGCGAGGGGGC
The DNA here is from genome assembly GCA_019307545.1 of Deltaproteobacteria bacterium. Taxonomy (GTDB): domain Bacteria; phylum Myxococcota_A; class UBA796; order UBA796; genus JAFDJI01. The sequence continues at coordinate 1,606 of JAFDJI010000958.1, forward strand.
GCAGGGTCGTCATCCCCCAAGCGACCAGGAGGTCGATCGCGGAATCGCGCTGGAAGCGGGCCCGTGCTCCCAGTCCGAAAGAGCTGTGCAGGCGGTCGAAGCGGAACCCATCGAAGTGGGGGCCGAACACCCCTCCCATCTCCCAGAAGAGCAGCCCATCGGTACTCACCGCGATGGGCCAGGTGTACTGCACGGGGACCACGAAGGCGCTCTCGCCGCGGAACCGCCCCTTCGCGAAGCCGCGCATGGACTCGTTGCCGCCGAGGATGGCCAACTCGGTGAAGGGGACCTCGCCGTCCACCCCTTCGGCGTACTCGAGGCTGGGGGCGATCCCGATGACCCGGTTGTGGCCGTCCAGATCGAGGAACAGGGCCAGCTCCGCCCCGAACCTGGTGAACACGAAGCCCTGGTCGCCGTCGAGGTCGGTCCCCACCCGGGCCTGCAGCTCGAGCCGTGCGCCCGTGCCACCGGCGGGTCGCGGGTCGCGGGAGTCGAGGGTGACGCCCAGGGATGCGGCGGCCAGGGTGTAGCCCTCGAAGCCGGGGATGGCGGCGATGTCGAACTCGTCCTCGATGGGAGGCTCGACCAGGCTCCGCACGGTTCCCCCCTCGCCGAAGGAGTTGCGGCCCGCCTCGAATTGGTACGCAAACAGGTCGAGGACGCCGAAGTGTTGGGTGCCCCGCACCCGGGCCGCGGTCTCGGACCGGTAGTAGCGGACCCGTTCGGAGCGGGTGTCGTCTCCGATGCCGTAGAAGGGGTGATCGGGGCGCTGCCCATGGAGCAGGTCGATCTTCAATTCGTCGCCCCAGGGGGAGTCCGGGGGCCCCAGGGGGAGGCGCTCGGTGACCTTGAGCTCCCAGCCCCGCTCGCCTGCGTAGGTTCCCAGCACGGAGAGCTTGGCATCGTCGGCCACGAAGTCGGCGACGGTGAAATAGCCGCCCACGGTGAGGCGAAGCTCGGTGTCCACGATCACGATCGGGACGAAGAAGAACTGGTTGGATTCCCCGAACGTCAGCACCTCGGTGACCTTTGCGAACACCTTCTCCTTCTCCATCCAGGTGGCGACCGCGCCTACGGGGAGGTGGATGCCGTACTCGGTGACCGCGTAGACCGGCGCGAGCAGGACCCGGGGAATCCACAGCGCCGTCTCTCGGGCCGAGACAGGCTCCTCGCCGCGCCCGTCGTAGTCGGGGAGGGGGCGTGCGTCCTGCGCATCCTGCGCCCAGGCAGCAGATGCGAAAGACAGGGCCAGGGCGATGGAGGGTGGGGCGAGCCACCGAATCATGCGTTCCTCCCGCGGTCTGGCCGTCCAGACCGCTGCAGCCGCATCCTATCAGGGCATGCGACTCCGACACCAAGCCAGGAGCGCGTCGCACAGCCTGTCCACCAGTTCGGCGGGGTGGTCGGGCAGGGCGAGCCGGATCCCCTCCAGGCGCCGGGCGTCGCGGTAGTGGGTGACCGCGGCGAAGTCGAACCCGAAGCTGTTCGCGTAGCGGACCGGGAGTCCCTTTGCCCGCAGGGTATCCACGAGATCGCGGATGTGCTCGATCACCCGGATCATGGCGTCGTCACCCACTGGGAGCAGGCCGAGGGTGAAGAACAGCCCGTGGTGGTAGCGGCTCACGTGGATCGGGGTGGCTTCGAGCGCGGCGGCGACCCGTTCGGCGGCGCGCAGGTTGTTCTCGATCATCCGCGCGATCCGGGCGCGGTTGTGGGCGCGGAACGTGGGATCGGCCAGGAACGGGTTGAGATGGAGGGGGACCGCCGCCGCGCCGGTCAGCCGCATCACCCGCTGGCACACCTGCTGGAGCCCCCGAAACAGGGTGAGCGTCTCGCGGGCGCACATGGGGGTCACCAGGAACACCTCCGGGCCGAGCCGGCCGTACTCGACCCCCAAGAAGTCGATTTTCACGTGGCTGCGGAGGAGCGCCACTGGCGCGTCGAGCCGCATCGCCGCTTCGACGGCGCGCGCGATGCGTTCGGAGCCGACCTCGTAGCA
>JAFDJI010000959.1 GCA_019307545.1 Deltaproteobacteria bacterium
AGGGGGTATCGCTGGGTGGGCAGGACCTTCTGCAGCGTGGTCAGCCCTTCGGTGACGAACACCGTGCGGAGCATCGGCTGTCGCGCCACGCACTGGTCCAGGGCGCGCTGCAGGCTGGGTAGGTGGAGATCGCCGGTGACCGGCACCGCGGCGCACCAGTTGGGGGACTGGTCGGGCTTGAGCCGCTGTGCGAGGACGAACGTCTCCTGGGGCGCGGAGAGGGGAAAGGGCTCGCCCTCGGGAACGGGGTCTCGCCCCTTCGCGCCCTCGTCGCTCCGGCCCACGTCGGCGGCCAGCGCGTCAATTCGCTCCGCCAGGCCGCGAATGGTCCGCTCCTCGTACAGGGTGATCGGGCGGGGGATCACCGGGACCTGGTGTCGCAGGCGTTCCAGGACGGTCAGCGCGAGGATGGAGTCGCCGCCCAGGGCGAAGAAGTCGTCCGTGGGGCCGACCTGCTCCAGGCCCAGGACCTCGCACCAGATTCGGGTCAGCTTCGCCTCGGTGGTGCTCGGAGGCCCTTTGGAGGGGAGGGCGGGCTGGAAGAAGGCCTGTGCCAGGGCGGTGCGGTCGATCTTCCCCGCACGCGTGAGGGGAAGCCGGTCGTGGGGGACGAACCGGTGGGGGAGCATGTAGGCGGGGAGCAGACAAGCGAGGTGGGACCGGAGCGCGTCGGGGTCGAGGTCGGCGCCGGCGGGTACGACGAAGGCGACCAGCCACTGCCGTCTGACGTCGGTGTGCGCCACCACCGCGGCCGCCTCGACCGCGGGATGGGCGCAGAGCGCGTTCTCCACCTCCTGGAGCTCGACCCGGTTGCCGCGGATCTGGACCTGGTGGTCCCGCCGGCCGACAAAGGTGAGGACCCCCCTCTCGTCCATCACCCCCAAGTCGCCGGTCCGATACACCCGTCCACCGGCCGCGGGATGGTCCACGAAGGCGGCCGCGGTCAGCTCGGGGGCGTGGAGGTACCCCTGCGCCAGGCTGGGGCCGCCGACGAGGATCTCGCCGACCTCCCCCGCCGCACACGGCGCACCCCCCTCGTCGACCAGGAACACCTCGGAGCCGGTGCGGGCGGTGCCGATGGGGGTGGAGGTGTCGCGGTCGCCGGGTCGGGTGGTGACCTCGTGCCAGGTGGCGTTCACCACGGTTTCGGTGGAGCCGTAGAGGTTGGCGATGCGGTGGCGCGTTCCGAACCGGTCCATCCAGCGTCGCACGTGGTCCGCGGGGACGTTCTCTCCGCCGATGAGGATCCACCGCAGGTCGGGCAGGGTCGGCTCGCGGCCCTGGTCCCCGAGGATGTGGACGAACTCCAGGAGCTTCATCCACAGGGTTGGTACCGAGTTCCAGAGGGTGATCCGGTGCCGCTCGAGGAAGTCGATCAGCGCGACCGGGTCCCGGGTGAGGCCGGCGGGCGCGGGGTAGACGGTGGCTCCGGACAACAGCGGCGAGAAGACCTGGCGGATGGACCCGCCGAAGGCCAGGGAGGAGGTCTGGATGAAGCGGTCCCGGGCGGAGACTCCGAAGGCCTGGTGGACCCAATCGTGGAACAGGCTCACCGCCCGGTGGGTCACCATGACCCCCTTGGGGGTGCCGGTGGTGCCAGAGGTGAACATCACGTAGGCCAGGTCGTCCGGAGAGACCTGGGGAAGCGATTCGGGGGGTTCTGTCGCAGCGAGGGTGGACCAGGGGATCGCGTCAGTGGTCGTGGACGTGCCCGTCGGGGGGTCGTCCAGCAGGAACACCTTCTCCAGGCCGATCTCCGCGCCGGTCCGTTCCAAGCGGCCGAGTTGGTCCGCGGTGCACACCACGGTGGTCAGCTGTGCCTGCCGGGCAATCTGCACGATCCGGGCATCGGGGGTTTCGGGGTCGATGGGCACATAGGCGGCCCCAGACGCGAGGATTCCCAGGATCCCGGTGATGGACCGGGGTCCCGGGTGGGCGAGGAGGCCGACCAGGGATGGGGCGCCGGCGGACGACAGGGCGGCCGCCAGGACGCGCAGCTCGCGCCCCAGGGCCCGGTAGGTGGTGCGGTGGTCGCAAAACTGGATG
>JAFDJI010000960.1 GCA_019307545.1 Deltaproteobacteria bacterium
GACAAATACATCCACGAGGTGGTCAAGAACTGGAAGTTCGACACCATCGCGGTGCACGGCCTGTACTCGGTCAACGAGGCCATCGAGGACTACCAGGGCGCGATCATCGAGCCGATCTTCATGAGCTCTTCCCAGGCGTACCGCGACTCGGACGAGATGGCCGCGGCCCTCGGGTACCTGATCCCCACCTGGTGCTACTCGCGCATCGCGAATCCCTCCACCTACTACTACGAGTGGACCCTGGCGCTGCTCGAGGGGTACGGCTTCGACGGGGAGACATCATGTTGTTCCACGTCATCGGGCATGGCGGCCATCATGACCGCGCTCCAGCCGTTCCTGGTCCACGAACGCAAGAACGTGTTCGAGCCGCGGAACTTCGTCGCCACCGCCCAGTGCTACGGCGGCACCTTCCAGCAGTTCAACGTACGCCTGATGGACGAGCGGAACATCGAGTGCCGCTGGGTCCAGGACGCCACCAACATCGACGAGTGGGCGTCCAAGATCGACAAGGATACGCGCTTCCTCTATGGCGAGCTTCCCAGCAACCCCCAGCTGGGCTTCTTCGACATCCAGGAGGTCGCGGACCTCGCCCACAACCACAACCTGCCGCTGATCGTCGACTCGACCATCGCCACCCCGGCCCTGCTGCGACCCATCTGCCATGGGGCCGACATCGTGGTTCAGTCTGCCACCAAGACCCTCACCACCAGCGGCTTCGGGATGTGCGGCGGGGTCATTGCCCGAAAGGACATCGTTACCAACATCGACATCGATCAGTTGAAGCGCGACTTCGCCCTGTACATCAAGTACCTGCCCAACCGTGATTACGGGCCGAACCTGCATCCGATGCAGGCGGTGATGACCCTGAACGACATGCGGACCCTGCGCTCCAAGATGGACCTGATGAGCCGCAGCACGATGAAGGTGGCGGAGTACCTCAGCGGGCATCCGCGGGTGGAGAGCGTGGCGTACCTCGGGCTCGAGGACCACCGGCTGCACGACCTGGCGAGCAAGTACATGTGGCTCGTCGATGCCGAGTACGACGACTGCTACGGCGAGCCCATCAACCGCTACGGGCACCTGATGTCCTTCAACGTGGAGGGCGGCCCCATGGCGGCACGCAAGTTCTTCGACGGTCTGCAGCGGATCTGGCGCGCCACCGACCTGGGGCGGATCAAGAGCGTAGCCACGATCCCGGCGATCTCGACCCACCAGCAGCAGGGGAAAACCGGCCGCCAGTTGGCCCAGATCCCGCCGCACATGGTGCGCCTGTGCGTGGGGGCCGAGCACCCCGACGACATCATGGCCGACCTGGACCAGGCGTTGAACGGCGTCGGCAAGAAGTAGGGCCGCGCCCCGCCGAGCGGATCAGTAGACCGAGTGGAACACGGTCATGTGGTGGGCTCCATCGCCGCTGTAGCTCCAGATCGGCGCGTTGAGCAGGGTGACCAGTCCGGAGCTGGCGTCCGTGAACGCGAGCTTGGCCACGGTGCCAGAATCCGGCACGTCGGCGCCCACGAACCAGATCTCGAACATCTCGGTTCCGAAGGCGCCGTCGAAGATCCACATTCCCAGGTCCCCGGAGGCACCGCTGGGGACGAGGTTCGGACCGTCATCGATGGAAAACGCATCGTCGCCCTGGAGATCAGGGGTGCCGTCGGGGTCGATCTTGTACACGGCGAGCAGGCCTTCGCTTCCCGATGAGATCGACATCCCGATGGCGAAGGAGGCGAGGGTCTCCGACATGGACACGATCTGCCAGTTGGTGACGGGGTAGACAAGGAAATAGGCGTGGATGGTCAGGTGGTTGGCGGGAGCGATCTCGAGGAGCATCCAACCGTCTGCGCAGTCCAGGACCGCATCGATGAACCCATCGGATGCCGTCGTGCCGGAGGCCACCGGCGTCTCCGTCAGGGTCCCATCGGTCGCGTCCACATCGCGGATGGACCAGGTGGCACCCGAGAGCGCGTCGTCGTCGGTGTCGGCGAGCACGAAGCGCATCGCGGTGGTGGCGGTGGCGCCGTCATCACAGGTGTCGTCGTCCA
>JAFDJI010000961.1 GCA_019307545.1 Deltaproteobacteria bacterium
GGGCCAGGCTCTGGCCTAATCGGGCCGCGCGGCCCGCATGAAGAGCTGCACCACGCTCTTCAGCAACACGTCCAGGGGGAGCGCTGGGTTGCCCACCCAGGCCACCGCCGCGCCGAACAGGTTCACCAGGAAGAAGTCGGAGGTGATCTCCGCCGGCAACAGGCCGCTGACCTCGTTGCGCGCGATCGCCGAACGGATCCGCGGGACCAACGCCACCCGGGCGGGGTGGGCCTCCCGTTCCTCATCCATGCTGCGGGCGATGTTGCGGAAGCTGACGACCCCGATGTCCCGGAGGAGTTGTGGATCGCCGCTCCATTGTGCTGCGATGTGCTCGGCGATGGCGTCGAGCACCTCCAGGATGGGAGCGTCCTCGGGCATGGCCTCCATGCGGTCGCACAACTTGGTCTCCGACTCGTGCACCAACTCCAGGAGCACGTCGTCCTTGGTATGGAAGTGGAAGTAGAAGGTGCCGCGGCTCACCCCCGCCACCCGAGCGATCTCGTCGATCCGCGCCTTTTCCACCCCATCGCGGCGGAAGACCTCCAAGGCCGCCTCGTACACCTTGCGCCGGGTCTCCTCACGTTGGCGATCGCGCTCGGTCCAGGTTCGCGTGCCTTCGTCGGTCTCGTCCATTGGGGTGAGGGTATCAAGAGGTAGGATGCGGTCCCACAAGGAGGGTCGTCGTGCCGCTGAAGGACCTGTTGCGAACCGCTGACCTCACCCCCAGGGACTTGATGTTCCTGCTCGACCTTTCCGCGCGATTCAAGCGCTCGCCATTCGAGATGCACACCACGCTGCGGCACGAGACCGTGGTGCTGTACTTCAACAAACCCTCCACGCGCACCCGCCTCTCCATGGAGGCCGCGGTGGTGCGTCTGGGCGGAATGCCCGCGACGGTGGGGACCAAGGCCCTGCAGCTCGGGCGTGGAGAGACGGTCGAGGACACAGCCCGGGTGGTGAGCCGCTACGCGCGCGCCTTCGTCGTGCGTTCCAGCGACGACGATGTGCATAGGCTGGCGTCGTCGTCGTCGATACCGGTGGTGAACGCCCTCAGCGAGATGCACCATCCGTGTCAGAGCGTGGCGGACCTGCTCACCATCCGAGAGCGCAAGGGTCGTCTGGACCAGCTGCGCATCGTGTACGTGGGTGACGGAAACAACGTGACCCACAGCCTGATGGAGGCTGCTGCTTTGGTGGGCGCCACCATGGTGGTGGCGACGCCCGAGGCCCACGCACCCGACCCCGAGGTGGTCGACACCGCGCGTGCCCTGGCGACGGAAACCGGGGCAACGGTGGAGGCGGTGCGCGACCCGGTGGAGGCGGCCCGGGGGGCCGACGTCCTGTACACCGACACCTGGTTGTCCATGTCCGATCCGGTCTCGGAACGGGAGGCGCGGCTGATGGCGCTGAGCCCCTACCAGATCAACGCAGCCCTGATGTCCCATGCCAAGCCCGACGCCATCGTGATGCACTGCTTGCCCGCGCACCGGGGTGAGGAGATCACCGCAGACGTGATGGACGGGCCGCGGTCGGTGGTGTTCGACCAGGCGGAGAACCGCCTCCACACGGCCTCTGCCATCCTGTACGCCCTGGTGGAGGGCAAGCTGGAAGGCCGCGCCCCGGCGGAGTGACCCATGCTGGCCTCTCTCTTCACCACCTTGGCCTTGGCCGCGCCTCCGGCCCCGGCCCCACCCCCGGCCCACGTCATCGCGGCGCGGGACCGGGTGGATTGGGAGGCCGCGGGCGCGGAGGCCGTAGAGGTCCTCGCCGGCTACCTGGCGGTGGACACTCGCAACCCGCCCGGCCACGAGGAGCGCGGTGCGGCGTACCTCGCCGCCATCTTGGACGCCGAGGGAATCGGGTACGAGTTGTTGACGGTGGCGCCTGGCCGTGCGTCCCTCGTCGCGCGGGTCTCCGGCTCCGGAGTGGCCCCGCCCCTGTGCCTGCTGTCGCACATCGACGTGGCCGGGGTGGAGCCCGAGAACTGGAAGGTGGACCCCTTCTCCGGCCACCTGGACCCCGACGGCATGCTGTGGGGTCGCGG
>JAFDJI010000246.1 GCA_019307545.1 Deltaproteobacteria bacterium
GGCGGCGCAGCGACGACGTCGAGTTGGAGGACGCGCCGGCCTCCGCCCATGTCCGCCGCTCCGACCAGGAGGGGTTCGACCCGCCGCTGCACGTGGTACGCCGGTCGATGCCGTGGTCCGACGGGGAGTGGGAGGGCCTGGTGTTCGTGGCGTTCGGTCGGTCGCTGCACCCGTTCGAGGCCCAACTCCGGCGGATGGTCGGGCTCGACGACGGGATCACCGACGCGCTCTTCCGCTTCACCAAGCCCGTGTCAGGGGGCTACTACTGGTGCCCGCCCACCCTCGGCAACCGTCTCGACCTGCGCGCGCTGCGGCATTAGCCCGACTCCAGGAGGACACGCAATGCCCCTGACCCGAGCCGAAGCCTGGGCCCACCTCTGCGAATGGACGGAGACCGACGCCTTGCGCAAGCACGCACGGGCGGTGGAGATCGTGATGCGGGCCGCTGCCCACCGCTATGGGGCGGGGGCGGAGGACGAGGAACTGTGGGCGGTGGCCGGACTGCTCCACGACGCTGACTACGAGAAGTGGCCGGAGGACCACCCGAACCGCACCGTCGCCTGGTTGCGGGATCGCGGCGAGGAGGCCCTCGCTCATGCGGTCTCCGCCCACTACACCAAGTGGGGGGTGCCCTACAACAACCAGCTCGAACGGGCGCTGGTCGCCTGCGACGAGCTTGCCGGGTTCGTGGGCGCCTGCTGCTTCGTACGGCCCGACGGGATCCACACCCTCGCCCCGAAGAGCGTGAAGAAGAAGCTCAAGAGCAGGGGTTTCGCCGCCAAGGTCGACCGCGGGGAGATCCACGCCGGGGTGGAGATGCTCGGGGTCGACCTCGGAGAGCACATCCAACTGGTGATCGACGCCCTGCGGCCCCATGCGGACGAGTTGGGGTTGAACGGGACCGGCGCGTCCTGATCAGGGGAGCGCCCCGCACTCCCAGTCGCCCTGGGGATCGACCACCTCCCAGGTGCTGTTCGGGTAATGAATTGTGCAGCTGCAGTAGTACTCTCCCGTCCCTTCGCCACTCCCCCACGTCCCCATGCCTCCTTCGAGCCACTCGCAAAGCCGGAATGCAGAGCCGGCACCGCCGGAAGTGGTGCTGCCACTGCCGGAAGTTGTCCCGCCCTGCCCGCCTGCAGCCCCGCCGTTTGCCGCCGTAATGAGGGCCGGCGCGCACCCCATGGCGATGGCCTGATCGGCCGTCTGCTGGGCCATCTGTTGGTAGATGTCCTCTGGGAAGGAGCGAAACTGCTGGATGAGGAAGGCCTGGTGTTGGCAACTCTGCCGATTGGGGTCGGACGGATCGCCGCCCGGCGGGGGCATGGGCACGCAGCCGGTGCCCTGCTCGTTCCACATGTAGTTGGTCGGGCAGTAGCAGGAAGGCTCGCGTTTGCCGCGGTTCCAGCGGGCTTCGGCGTTGGCGAACATCGAGCAGTCGTAGTCGGCGACCTGCGCCTGGGGGTTCGTCCGCTCCTTCACGACGTCCCGCCCCACCCCGAGGCAGATCGCCGACTGGTCCGTCATCTCCCGCACCGAGTCCGGGAACAGGTCCGCGGCGGCAAACGACGCCTCCGCTTCCCCCGCCGCGACCGCGATGAACTCCCGGGTGTCGAAGTCGAGCGAGATCGATGCGAGGCGTTCTGTGCGTGGATTCAGGGCGTTGGTGGACGTCTCCAGCGCCGCCACCTTGGGCGCCAGGGTGTTCAGCTTCGCCTGCTCCTGGTCCAGGCACGCTCCCCCGGTGCGGAACAACGACGTGACCTCGCGGTGCAACCCGCGCATGCGGCGGACCACCCGCTTGTTCTCCTTGCTGGGCGCTTCGTCGAGCATGCCCTCTGCCTCCTGCAGGATGCCGGTCGCCTCCTCCTCCAACGATGCGAACACGGCGACCTGGGGGCGGGCCCCCTCCAACAGGGGGGTTGCGGATTCGACCTGCCCGCGCGCACGCGCCAGGGCTGGCAGTGCGCGGCCCAAGTAGTCCCTCACCTGCGCCAGTTCGGCCTCGAACCCGAAGATCTCGTCCTTCAGGGCGGTCGCCTGTTTCGCGGCCGCCTCGGCCGCGGCGACCTGCTCCAGGGTGTTGTCCCGCCAACCCTTGGTGGCGTCATGAGCCTCCGATGCCCGCTCCATCAGGCGGGTCAACTCGGGGATGTCCTCGGTGACGCGAATGCGCTCCGCGGTCTCGCAGGTCTCCAGCGCGCTCTCCCCGACCCGACTCCTGGATTCCGACGCCTGCTCGGCTGACTGGTAGGCGGTCTGCGCGTGCCCATCGATGGTCTCCCGGGCGGTGGGTACGACGGCCCCCACCCGTTCCAACGCCTTCACCTCGCGCTCCATGGGACCCAGGGAGCGGTTGTACTCCCTGATCTCAGCCCCTACCGCCTCGCGAACCGCTGCCACCGAGGCACAGGTGCTCTCGACCTGGGCCTTGGTGCCGATGGCGCGTCCGCGCGTGTCCAGGAGCGCTTCCCACAGGCGGACCAGATCCTCTGACGCCCCTGGCTCCCGCTCCTCCTCTTCGGGGGGTGGGCCGCTCCAGCGAACGTCGACGGTGACCTCCTTCGGTTCGTACCCGTACGGGTGGACGGTGCAGGTCCAGGAGACGCCGTCTTTCAGCTTCTCATAGGTGCGGAACACCTTGCTCCTCACCTGCCAGGTGCCGTTGGTGCGGTCCTTGGGAGGCGGGCTCCACACCTCGAAGAAGTCGCTCCACTTGCACTCCTCGTACACCGGAAGGCCAGCGCCGAAGTGCCCCAGGTTGGACACCTCGTAAGTGAGCGCGACATCGACGGTGTACAAACCCCTGCTGCTCCGGTCGGGTCGGATGCGCACCCGCGGATACTGTGAGGAGTCGTCCAACATCTCGACCTCGGGCTGCTCCACCCGAAAGGCGTCCACGTTGCCGGTCTCGTCACCAGAACGGGATCGGGCTCGCGTGTAGCTGGTGCCCCCGACGAACTCCTCGAGGTCCATGTGCACCTGGGCGTTGCCGTCGTAGTCATAGAGGAGGAAGTTGTCTGGTGGCGTTTGCCAGTAGACCTCCGGGAAGGGGTGCAGGCGCCCGGCCGCGCGGTCCTCCTCGATCGCCTCCATGATGACCAGGAAGGCCTTGGTCATGTCGGGAAGGGCGAAGTCGAAGCCGACGTTGCCCGACAGGGTGGCCGCCACGGGCGACCAGAAGTTGTAGAACCGACCCTCTCGCGTGGCATGGGCTTCGGCGAGCCAGGTGTCGCCCCCCTGGATGATCCCAAGGTTGGCGGACGGGTTGGCGTCGATCATCCGCTGGAAGACCGTGCGGATGCGAGCCATGTCGGGGGCGTTGGTGGGTTCCCGCAAGTACTGGCGGCGGAAGTCCCGCAGGGCGGTCAGCGTCTCCTCGGTCATCGCCCAGGCATGCATCTTCTGCACGCTCCACCAGTCGGGCGCATGCCCGAACACCGCGTGCCCACGCAGGTCGGTGAAGTCGCCGTGGCTGTGACAATCCTGCCTGAAGTGGAGGAAGGGACCGGGGTTGCCGTCTGCCACCGCCTGCGCCCACAGCGCATCACCCTGCCGCTCGCGCGCCTCCACGGCCGGCCCCTGCGCCTGGGTCGCCAGTCCGAGGAGATCGTCCCAGGTGAACACCACCCGTTCGCCCCGGGCCGCGCGCTGGTACTTGTCCTGCAGGGCCCGCTCCACGAAGCAGTGGTAGTTGCGCCACACCCTGCCCATCGCCGGGTTGCCGAAGGGGCTCTCGGGGCCGAGGATCGCGGTGAGGTTGTCCCCACTGAAGTCGAACACGTCCCGGAGCGCGACCAGGCGATCTACGGGATCATTGCGGGGGTCGGCGGCCCGCCGAATCGAGGCCGCGTGACCCGGGCTCCCGTGGGCAATGATCGCCTCGGGTGTGGCGAGGAACAGCGGGTTGACGTCCGGGTCGACGTCGATGGACTGGGTGCCGCTGGCGATCTGGAAGGCCTGCCGGTCGGTGAATCCGGCGTGCAGGGCCAGGTAGTAGGTCCACAGGTAGTGGGTGTCGAAGTCGTAGGCCTGCGCGCGTACCGGGGCTGTGAGGAACGCCACCAGCAGCGCCACGATGATGACGACGACCCGAATACGGCTGCGATGCCCTGGTCTCATGGCAGATACGCCTCCAGCAGCCCCGCCCACAGCTCGGAGCGGTGCCATTCCGCCACCTCGCCGGCCACGATGGCGCCGTCGATGGCGAGGGCGGGCGGCGCCAGGTGCGTCTCCCACATGTTGCCGTCGTCGGCGGTGTCCCAGGGCACGGCGGCAAACCCGAAGACCGCGGGAATGGCGACCGCCGAGTCCCACTGGTCGCTCCCCGCCACGACATCGAGCGTGCCCTCCATCCGTTCTGCGGCGGGTGAGATGGCATCACCGGAGGCACAGGTATGGTCGGCACTGGGGCTGACGGAATCGTGGATGTTGTCCCAGCCGGAGCCGTTCCACCGATTCCAGGTGCAGTAGTGACTGCTCTGCCCCTCGCGAATCAGTACGAAAAGCTCGCCTCCAGAGACAGGGGCGGGCACGGTCTGGGAACTGTTCTTGTTCCAGGGGATGCCTACCGTAGCCGAGCCGTCGGGCTCCCCGATCCACACGAACACGAAGTGGTCCCGTTCGCTGGTGTGCGTCGGATGGGCAGCGACGTACAACTCCCCGTCATCGCTGAGGGCAGCCTCGATGTACATCGCGTCGGCCTGGCCGGGGTTCTCCGCCACCAGCACCGTCTCCGGGTCCTTGTCGTGGTCCGTCCCATCGAAGGTGACCGGAGCGGTCACGGCCCAATCGTCAGTCTTGAGCCCGTAGGACGCGGTCTGTCCGGTCACCCGGAGGAAGGGTTGCACATGGTTGGACCCGACGGACTGGTCGGCCTGGAGGATGTACTCCCATAGAAAGGCGGTGTTGCTGGTGCCGCCAACCGCGACCTCCTCCACGGTCGGGGTGCTGCCGTCGAAGAACTGGAGTCCCAACTTCGCCGAACCGTTCCCGTCGTCGCTCAGCCACGCGTGGAAGGTCACCGGTCCAGTCACCTCGACGTGATAGTCCGGCAGCAGGTCACGACCCTCGCTGGTATCGCTGTGGATGGCTGCGGCGGAGTCGCCGATCACGGGCTCGAACTCGGTCACCACCATCTGGGTGTCGGAGATCGAGAAGTTCACCAGGCCATTGAGAGGATTCCCCGAGGGACCGGTCCAGTCCTCGAAGTCCCAGTTGGTGTCGGCGACGACGGTGGTGTCCGAGTCCGAATCCGAATCCGAATCCGAATCCGAATCCGAGTCCGAGTCCGAGTCCGTGTCGGCGTCTGAGTCCGTGTCGGTGTCCGAGTCGGTATCGGTGTCCGAGTCGGTATCGGTGTCCGAGTCGGTATCGGTATCGGTATCGGTGTCCTCACCGTTGCAGCCCACCAAGGCCAGGGGAACGACCAACACCAACGCAATCGTGAGGGGGGACAGTCGCATCGGAACCTCGCGGGGCAACGGCGGAACTGTACCCCCCGCGACGACCGGACGTCAGCCCCCGATGGTCACCGAGATGGTGCCAAAGCTCGTTCCGAGGGTCGACGTGGGACCTTCCTCCCCCACCACGATCCACCCGTGGTTGTCCTCGACCCACATCTCGTGGATGCGGTCACCCCGATCGTCGGCGTGGATCTTGCCGAAAGAGGTGTCCATCTCGACCCGTCCCGTGAAGGCTCGCCCGACCTCGAGACGGACCGCACCCATGCTGGTGTTCAGGTGTACCGGACCGATCGCGTCGGGGCGCAGCACCACGTCGATCGACCCGTTGCTGGTGCCTCCGCGAAACGGTCCGCCGACCCGACGCGCCTGGATCCCACCATTGGAGGTCTGCGCCTCCACCTCTCCGGAGACATCCACCAGGTCGATCCCGCCGTTCGAGGAACGCGCGACGACCTGGCCGTCGTGCTGGTGCACTTCCACGGACCCGTTGGCGGTCACCACTTCGAGCTTTCCCGAGAGTCCGGACACCGAGACCGAACCGTTGGCGGTTCGCACCTCGGCGCCCATCGCGGCGGGAACGCGAAGCGAGAGGCTCCCACCCGCTTCGATGTCCTTCGGGATCACCACCTCGGCGTGAAGGTGAGCACCGCCTTGTCCACGCTCGGATCGACCCGCACCTCGATGGACCCGTTTCGCGTCTCGACCTCCATCGCGGCTCCGGGAACATGCGCCAACTCGAGGACCTCGGTGCGGTCGGCGCGCACGCGGGAACCACCGTACGCGAGGGTGGTGGCAGAGAAGAGGGGGAGGAGCAAACCGATCGAGAGACAGGTGCGCGCGAGCCAACGCATGGTGGCCTCCGGGCGAGAGCTGCAAAGCGTACGGGCCAGCAGGCAGACTATTGCCGGACCGGCTCACTCCAAGGGCGCAAGCTCGTGGGACGAGTAGGTGGCCTCGGACCGCTCGTCCCTCAAGACCAGCTGGGTGCCATGCGGGGTCACCGAAAGGTCGGCCTGGGTACGACCGGCACGGTCGCGGAGCCACAGGCCCGAGCCGTTCTTGCCCACCGTGAGCTGCAGCTCGGGTTCGGTGTCGATATTGCCCATCAGCAGCACCGGGTCCCGCACCAGCAGCCCTATGGTGGCCTTCTCGACGCCGTCCGGATCGGTGAAGGTCAGCTCCGGTCCGGAGCCGCTCACCGACAGCTTGGCTCGGGGACCGTCTTGGTCGAACAGCTCTAGGGCCGCCCCTTCCAAGACCATCCTCACCGCACCCGAAGCGTCGACGATCTCCAGCCGCTGCAGCCGCAGGGTATCGGGCAACGGGGTGGCGCAGGACTGGATCATGCCCAGGGCGGCAAGGGCCAGGAGTGCCGTGGCGCCCGCCCCGACCACGTTGCGACGGGACCGCCGAAGGTCACCCCGCACCCCAGCCAGCTCATGTTCGAGGGACTCCAACCGACGTGCGAGATCATCGTTGCCGTGCACGGGCACCTCCCAGCCGCAGATTACAGTAGTGTACGGGACGTGAGGCATCTCTCGTTCCCAAGGTTCGCGTCGCGACTCGCGTCCGGCATCGACAGGGCCGCCAACGCGATGGGGACCTTCTCCGGAGGACCCAGGCGTCTTCGCTCGCGCGCGGAGCGCCTCGATCCGGAGGAGCGGATGCGGGGCCTTGCCCGGATACGGGAGATGTACGGGGCACCGGAGTTGCTCGACGATCCGGACCTGTTCTTCGGTACGCCCTTGCGGATCGATCCCGCCGAGCACCCGGTGCGGAGCGTCATTCGGGGCGCCCGGGTGGTGGACCTGGAGTGGCCCAGCGACCCCACACCCTTTCACCCGTCGACCGCCGAGGCCATGGCCCGCTACCCCGCGAACCACCGGTGCTGGGCGCGGTGGTTCCGTGACCCCACCCGCCCACGGCCCACGGTCATCTGGCTCCACGGGTACCGGGGAGGCGACTTCGCCACCGAACAGTGGGTGGCTCCGGTGCGTTGGCTGTTCGGGCACGGGTGCGACGTGGTGCTCGGGCTCCTCCCCCACCACGGACGACGGCGCACCGACGGGAAGGTGCACTTTCCGGCCGCGGATCCCCGCTACACCATCGAGGGGTTCCGGCAGGCGATCGGAGACCTGCGCGCGTTGGTCGCCTTTCTGGAGCGGCGCGGCGCTCTGGCGGTGGGAGCGTGGGGCATGAGCCTGGGTGGCTTCACCACCGCCCTGCTGGCGACGGTGGAACCCCGTCTGGCCTTCGCGGTCCCCATCGTTCCCCTCGCCTCCTTCGCGGACTTCGCCAGTGCCGGGAGGCGGCTCGTCGGCACCCCAGAGCAGGCGGCTGCGCAGTACGAGGCACTGGAGCGGGTGTACCGGGTCGTCAGCCCCCTCGCCCGGCCTCCCATGCCGCCCCCCGAACGCCTGCTGGTGATCGCCGGAGCGGTGGACCGGATCACCGGGTTGCCGCAGGCTCGCCGGATCGCCGAGCACTTCCACTGCCCGATCGTCACCTTCCCAGGGGGACACCTGCTGCAGGTCGGTCGGCGGGAGGCGTTCCGCGAGGCGCTATCGCTGGTTCGGTGACGACCGACAGGCCCACGGGTGCAAACAAGTAGGGCAGGCGAAACGCCTGCCCTACGGATGGTTCTACGGTGCTGTGCCCCTTGCCCTCTAGTCCTCGGGCGGGGGGGGTAGCTCCGCACTGTACGTGTAGCGCGCGTGGCACTTGCCACAGGAGTTCGGCATGACCTTCAGGTCGTCGTGGTTGGTTGCCGCCAACGCCGCGCTGACCTGCGGGGCGATGATGTCGAAGTAGTGGGACGCCTGGTCACCTTCGATGAGCGAGCTGTCACCAAACTGGTCGCGGCCGGTGGTGTAGCCGCCGCTCTTGGCGGACTGCGGCATGTGGCAGCTGGCGCAACTTCCCACCCCCGGCTCCTCAGCCGGGTCGTACTCCACGAACAGGCCCATGTTGGCGCCGTGGTTCATGTGCTCGACCACCGTATCGGCAATCGCGTCCATGGACAGCGTGATGTCGGCCTCGGTGGGGGTGAAGGCGACGCCGTCCTTCTTCACCGTCCCGCCCTCGTCCACGTGCAGCGCCGCCACATCGTCCATGGTCAGGTCCTCGAAGGCCCCGTGGGTGACGTGGCAGGAGAGACAGATCTCGTTGTTCCGCAGCCCCAGGTGGCCGTCGAACTCGTACTCGCTGGAAGCGGACTCCATCACGGCGCCGTCGGGGCCACCCCGCAGCGAATGCACCGAATGGCAGGTCGCACAGGTGAGCCGCTCGTAGGGATTGTTGGTGTGTATCGATGCATTCAGCTCTGTGTACTGCTGCCGATGCGCCCTGCCGTGCTTCCCGTCGGGCCACTTCACGAAGCCATCGGTGTTGAGGTTCCCGATGAAGTCGTTGATGTCGTAGACGCCCGGCACGTACCAACCGCTGCCCACATCGCTCTCGTGTGCCTGGTTGTAGCCGTAACTGAACGTGGCGGGCGACTTGCTCGCGGCATGGTCGGCCGCGTGACATTGACCGCAGACCTGCCGCTCACCTTCCGGCGATAGCAGGGCGGGGTTGATGATCGCGTTGGCGAGGCCACCAGAGTCCCCTGCGTGGGCCGAGCCCGGACCGTGGCACCGCTCACAGCTGATGTTGAGGTCGAGGTAGTCGAACTCGGTGATGTAGCCGTCGGTGTCGTTGTTCCAGTCCATCTCCATGCCCGTGGCATGGCAGCCGGCACAATTACGCGAGAAGGTCCGC
>JAFDJI010000962.1 GCA_019307545.1 Deltaproteobacteria bacterium
AGCTGAAGTAGTTCAGCAGCTCGTGGGGACGTACCTGGGCGGGCGAGAAGGACCGGCCGTTGTCCACCGCGCACAGCAGGCGTTGGGCGCTCGCGAGACTCATCGAATCGTCGTTCGAGAGGTACACCGTGGCACCCCAGTCCAGCGTCGGCCCTTCGTCGACCCGCCTCTCGGAGGGGGTCGGCTGATCCGCCACCTCGGCGTCCGCCACCACCGCCTCCAAAGCCTCGGATCGGGGTGCGGGGTCGGGGGCGGCCGACGCCTCCACTTCCGGAGCTGCAAAGCCCTCGCCTCCCACGGGGGCCGCGGACGGTGTCACCGCCGGGGTTGGCGGTGCCGCCCTGGGAGCCGCCGAGCTGACGGTCGGCCTTGCCGCCCCCTTCGAGGCCGGCCGGGCCATCTCGTCGCGCATCGGCGATGCGAAGCACTCCGGGCGGAAGATCGCCGCTCCCGTCGGGATCACCACCTCCGGCTCGGGCTCGTAGAACGGCGTGCGCGCCACGTCGGCCACGGTGACCTCCGCACCCCCGTCGGGCTCGACCGGCGGTGCATGGGTGTCCTCGAGGGCGCGCTCGGGGTTGCAGGCGAACACCAGGAACAGAAGCCACATGGGGACCCTCCTTCGATAGGAACCACGTGGGGACGGGGTCGAACCTCACACGAGGCGGGATCTGCGTGTGCGTCTCCAGGCCAGCAGCGTGACCCCCAGGACCGCCCCGAGCGGCCCCCCTCCACCCGTCCCCGCCGCACCCGAGGTGCAGCCACACCATCCGTCCTCCTTCTCGCCATCGTCCGGTCCGGTCGCGACGCAGGTGGTCGCCGCGTCGAAGGAGGCATCGTCGATCACGACCCCGGACAGGTCCTTGGCGACGAGCCGCACCTGGAGGCCATCCACCTCGACCACCACGTAGTGATGCACCATCTCGCTGACTTCGATGGTATGGGGCGGTGAGTTGGGCGACTCGAGCGCATAGAGCGGCGCGCCCGCGCCACCACTCACCACGTAGGCGATGTCATTCGCGGACCTGCCGCGCTCGTAGTAGTGGTCGTGACCCGAGAGGATGCCGACCACCCCGGTTTCCTCGAACAGCGGCAACAGGGCCCGGAGGTGGCCGTTTCCCGTGCGGTCGGCCACCGATGTGTAGGGGCCGACGTGGATCAGGAGGAACGTCAGGTCCGTCTCCGGTTGGGCGCACGCCTCGCGCAGGTCTGCTTCCAGCCAGGCGGCCTGCTCCTCGTCGAGGCAGTTGATAACGCCCACCTCTCCCACCCGGCAAGCCAGCACCGTGTTCACGTGCATGTCCAAGACGACGAAGTGCGCATTCCCATGGTCGAAGGAGTAGTACAGCTCCGCGCCCGGCAGCGCGAAGGCGTCCCGGAACAGCGCCGCATCGCCCGCGTGCTCGTCGTGGTTGCCCACGACCGGGTAGAGCGGGATCCGCTCGATGAGCGGCTGTTCGATGGTGAAGAAGGTATCCCACTGCTCCGCCACCTCGCCGTCCGACACCAGGTCGCCGGTGACGAACGCGAACCCCACCTCCTCGGTGAGCGCCGCCGCGATCATCGCCCCGTGGTCCTCGTGGCCCGTTCGGGTATCGCCATAGACCAGGAACGAGAACGGGGTGCCCGCTCGGACCGCCGTGCGGAACCCATGGGCCTCGCCTAGCCGCACGTCGTCCAGGTATACCGCCCAGGCGTACTCGGTCGCCGCGTCGAGCCCGGTCACCTCGATCTCGTGGTGGCGCCCCGAGGACCTCGACGCGAAGGACTGTTCGCCAGGTGTTCCAACTGCAATCCGGACCTCAGGCGTCGCGCGCTCGTCGAGGTCCAACACCACGATCACCGATTCCTGGGTCACCTGCTGCAGGTAGGGCCCGCGCACCAAGTCCGCCGCCTCCGCAACCGGGCTCCCGAGCAACAAAATCACCAAGGCAAGCATGGGCCACCCCCGATGCACCTCACCTATCCCGTCAAGAAGAGGCCCGGTCCACCGGGGGATCGGCCGCCCGAAGCCGGGCGCCAGGATGACTAATTTGCCCGGTA
>JAFDJI010000963.1 GCA_019307545.1 Deltaproteobacteria bacterium
AGCAGAGCACTGCGGCGAAGGCCACCGGGAGGGGCAGGGTCTCGTTGGTGCCCCAGCCGCCAGGGTTCATTGTGCCCCGGTCGGTGAACACGATGAGAGGGGCCAGGCAGTACAGCCCGAGGGGAAAGAAGAGCACCGCCACCGCGGAGCCCACCGAGCACGGGGCCCGCCAGTTCGGATCGCCGAAGGCCACGTCCTTGGCCACCCAGAACAGGCCGTAGCTCCCGTGCAGGGCAAGGTAGAGCCATGCCGCCAGGCTGTAGTCGCTCCCGAGGAGCATCAACGCCAGCACCAGCGGACCCACCGAGCCCTCGTGGAGGTTGACCACCTGGCGCAGCCGCATTCGGCCGGGTCCACCGGGGAGTCGATGCATGTACCAGTCGTTGAAGGCACCTAAGCGGGCAGCCACTCTCATGACGAAGCTCTGCCGGTCAGCAGGGGTCTCGAGTGGTTCGGCGGGGCTCTCCGGTTCCATGTCGTTCTCCCAGGCCGTTGCAGTCGCTACTGCCGTTCCAACCACCGCTTGGAGAACACCTCGTCCTCCAACGCCACCCCGAAGGTCATGTCCTCGATGTGGAGCACCGTCTTCGAGCCCTCGCGGAGCTGGTCGGCGATCTCCATGTGCATCGGCACCCAGCGGTCGCCATGCTGCTCGACCTCGGACATGGTCCATACCTTCAGCATCATCCCCGAAAGCGCATACAGCTCCTGGCGTACGGGGATGAGGTGCTCCTTGTCGATCCAGAACACCCGCTTGGGGTAGGTCACCGTGTTGTCGCGGCCGATCGCCTCGACCTTCCAGCACGAGCGCCCCTCGACCTCCTCGGCACCCAGGACCGTGGCCTCGTACATCTCCTCGAAGTCGTTGGACTCCATCATGTCCTCGTACGAGATGTCGGAGCCCATCATCCCCTGGCGCAGCATGTGGCCGGAGATCTTCTGGGTCCGCTCGGCCCGCGGCAGGTACAGCCACAGCTCGTCGCCCCGCTTGAGCATCCGGGTGCCCTTCTCCCGGTCCGGCGCCAGGTACTCCACCGCCGCTTCGTCCAGGCCCCGCCCGTAGGTGAGCATGCGGTACTCCCGAGTGCGGCGGGAGGTGATGACCTGCATGGTGGTGGTCGAGGTGCGGGTCTCGAACTGGAGGTTGTCGTCCATCGCCGCCAACAGCTCCGAGGCGGTGGGCACCGCTTCATCGCCTTGGGCCAGGGCCGGGCCGGCCAGGACCAGGAGCAGGATGGTCAGCAAGCGCTTCATGGCTACCTCCGCGCCTTCATGGCGATGACGGGCTGGATGAACGCGGCGCGCGCGGCCGGGAGCAGGGCCCCCAGCACCGCGATGACCAGGCCCAGGATGACGGTGTTCACGAAGATCTCCGGGGTGAGGTCGGCATAGAAGGTGGACTGCATGGGGAAGCTCTCTCCCATCTGCTCCGCGATGTTGCCGATCTGCACGCCCTTGACCTCGAGGTACCAAGCGGGACGGGAACCCAGGCATGCACCGCCGAGGCCCCCCAAGAACCCGATGAACATCGCCTCGACCAGGAACATTCCAACCGCGCCGAGGCGGGTGAGGCCCATGGCGCGCATGACGCCGATCTCGTTGGTGCGCTCCAGCACCGACATGGTCATGGTGTTGAAGATCGCCAGCGCGGTGATGAACACGAACACGAAGCCGATGATCCCCTGCATGACGCCGATCATGCCCATGATCATCGCCCAGGGGTCCCGCTGGTACCACCCATCGACGTCGCAGCCCTCGACCTCGGGTAGGGCGCGGATCCGCTCGATGATGGGGCCGACCACCTTGGGCTCCTTCGAATCGCCGTAGACGAGGACCTCGAGTGCGCCGCTGGGGAGGTCCAGCAGCCACTGGGCCTCCTCCATGGGGACATAGGCCTGGCTGTCGACCATGCCGTCGGACGAGACGACCCCCACCACCTTGGCGCTGATCGGGGACATCGACCCGTACTGGGTCTGGCCGAGGAGCAGCACCTCGTCGCCCAACTGGGCCTCGACCTCGTTGGCGAGCTTCCGGCCGAGCAC
>JAFDJI010000964.1 GCA_019307545.1 Deltaproteobacteria bacterium
CCCTCCGCCGTCGAAGGTGACGCCCCGGATGGTCGCGCTCACCGCGGCGCCGTTGGCGAGGAAGAACCCACTGTCTGCGTCCGTGCACGCGAGGATGACGAGGTCGGCACCGTCGACGCCCACGATCTCGAGCGTCAGCTCCGGGAGGGTGACGAACTCGTTGTAGGTGCCCTCGTGCACCTGGATCACGTCGTCGTCTTGCGCCGCGGCCACCGCGAGACCCACGGTGGCGTAGGTCTGGCCCGACCCCACGTGCAGGGTGGCGGCGCTGGCATGGGACGCCGCCAGAACGAGCATCCCACCAGCCAGGAGTCGCACAGCGTGTGAGCGGACGACGGGAATGACAGACTGCACATCTAGACAATCGCATACCAGGCGGAAGGTTGGAGCACATTCTGCGACCCGTGGGTTTGACGATGTGTGTGCCCAGGGGGGGCCCGGCTGTCGATTGCGTTCGACGGCACCGGGAGATGGCCAGACTGCGGGTCCGGGTTACGCCCCTCCCATGTGGCCCACCGAGGCCCCAATAGAAGGTTGGTTCCCGCCATTCCGGAGAACCCCGACCCGCTGTCACGCCGACCAAACGTCAACTGACCAGGCAGCCGCCCAGACCGACCCCCTGCATTGCGGTGAAGCCGCCGGTCTGATGGCTCTCCCCGCACCCCCGATGCTTCTGCCAAGGCGAAGGCCGTACGCCGGATGTCAGGCGCTCCGGTGGATGCGGGAGTACGGCCTGGACATCCCCCTGCATAGAAGGAAGAATAGGGGGCCACCTTGAAGTACGGGAGAAGGAGGCCTGGTGCGACGCGGGGCATTCCGTGTGCAGGAGGCGCGTCGGGCGCGTGGGGTGGGTTCGCGAAAACGTAGCTTTGTCTGTCGATAGCAGTGACGCGGCCATCTGGAGGCGCACGGCTCCCTCGGACGCTGGGCGTCCGCGCTCTGGAGGTGAGCGCTACGCCGCGGCTGGGCTTGCGCGAGCCGGCCATAGCGTCGGTGGGTCGGCTGGCAGGGCGAGGCACCGCAGCACCTGACGGGTCGCCCAGGCGCCGCGGACGATTGCGTGAACGCGCATGACGCACGTCACCAGCTCGAACGCCGCCGATGGCCACTCCGCCCAGGTCTTTTCCGCAGCCGCGCGGACGCCGGGGTCACCGGGCATCGGCTCGGACAGCTCGGGCTCGTAGTAGGTCCCGGCCCCGGCCATGAAGCCAGCGAGCAGGTCCGGGTCCCGACTGTTCCAGGCGTCATTCCAGGCGATGCTGAGCTGCTGCAGCTCTTCGGCGCGACTCATCGGACCCTCCTGTCGTGGGCCCCGGTTTCTGTCACACCAGGTCAGTGGTCGATCGAGAACCAGACCACCTGCTCGTAGATGGATCGGTGCTCGCCGTGGGCCTCGACTACACCCTCGGCATCGACCACGAAGGTGGCGTGTTCTCCGGCCGTGCGCGAGAAGTAGACCGCGTGCTCGCCTTTTTGGGTATCGAGGGTGATGCGTGCCAGCTTGGGTTTGTCGGATTCCGTGAGATCGTGGTCGCACACGGGACAGCGGAAGGTCCAGACGTCGCCCTCGACGACGTCCAGCCCCCTGGCGGAGAAGAACTCGTAGTTGCCGGGCTCGCTGCTGAACATCACGAGGCCACGGTGCTCTCCGCGCTCGGCCAGCAGGGCGATGGTCTCCTCGCGGGCGTTGAGGTGGGCGTGGCACCGGGGGCACAGGTAGGTGAAGCGCATGGGACCTCCGTATGTTTATTCTACACTTTGAGGGCCTGATTTCGGGAACATGGTCCACTCCACGATGGGTACGTCACTGATCGCCGCGGAGCGGGAAGGAGAGACCCACGGCCTCTCCCTCGACCAGGTCTACGACCACCTTCGGTGGGTTCACGAAGTCGTACCTGGCGGGCAGGCCGGTGGAATCGACCTCGAGCACGTACCTGCCGGTCTCGAAGCCGAAGGAGGATAGGCGAAAGAAGGGGGCTCCTCCAAGTACGCGAGAACGAGGCGATGGGTTCGGCGCAGCATCCCGTGTGCAGGAGGCGCGTGCACCTCGATTCCCTCGACCTACTTCACGATCATGCGGAAATCAGGTGCCCCCATCTCCATCGCCGCTCGGCCCCCTGCAGCGATGAGAGCCTGCTCGACCTGGTTCCGCTTCCCCGTCGGGGCCGCCACCACCAGTGCGTCGTACAGAGGCAGCACCGGCCTGCCCCCGTGCCCGGCCTGCCCTGCATGAAAGTGAGCCAGGGTGCGTTGGAGGAGGTCCCCCTCAACGCCACGGAAGATGGTCTTGGCTTGACGACCTGCCTACTTCACGTCCCACTTCTTCATCTTGTACAGAAGCGAACTGCGTGGAATCCCCAACGCCCGTG
The DNA here is from genome assembly GCA_019307545.1 of Deltaproteobacteria bacterium. Classification (GTDB taxonomy): domain Bacteria; phylum Myxococcota_A; class UBA796; order UBA796; genus JAFDJI01. The sequence goes on from JAFDJI010000964.1 coordinate 2,370, forward strand.
CTGCCCGGGTCCGGTTGCCCCCGTGCTGGTGCAGCGCTTGGATGATGGAACGACGCTCGGGGTGGTCCTCGCTCTCGTGGAAGGGCTGTTCCCCGTCGAAGGCCCATGGGTGGAAGGACAGGTTGCCGGCGGTGATGTGCGGTCCGCTGAGCACATAGGCGCGGGTGAGCACATTGCGTAGCTCGCGCACGTTGCCCGGCCAGTCGTACTCCTCCAGCGCCTGGACCGCGGCCGGGGTGAGACGCGCGCCGGGGTGCACCCGGTCGAGCAGCGTCTGGGCGAGGAGCCCGACATCTCCGCGGCGGTCGCGGAGCGGTGGCAGGCGCACCGCGAGCACCGCGATGCGGAAGTACAGGTCGCTCCGGAAGCGCTCCTCGTGCACCAGGGTGTTCAGATCGCTGTTGGTGGCGGAGATGACCCGCACGTCGGGGAACTCGGGGGGGCCGCCGCCC
>JAFDJI010000247.1 GCA_019307545.1 Deltaproteobacteria bacterium
GCCCCCCATGGGCCTCCCGTCGAGGAACAGGCTCGCCGAGGCGCGGTAGCTTCCGTCCGGCATGTGGGGGGCTTCGGTGAGGATCTCGTCCAGGGCCTCCTCGGACAGGGGCACCTTGCGCCCCAACTCGTCTGCGTGCTTCGCGCCGGGATCGACGGTCAGGTCCTCCCGGGAGAAGTGGAAGATCGTGTCCTCGGGCACGTTGTAGCCGAGCGTCCACATGGCGCGGTTGACGATTACGCTGGTGGCGGTCTGCATCTCGAAGTTCGCGTGGGTGTCGAACTTGATGACGAAGGTGCGCCCGGTGGGGTCACGGGCCAGGAATCCCGGGTTTCCGCCCCCGCTCTTGCCGCGGACGACGATGAGTGGCTTCTGGGGCGGTCCGTCGACCACGGGTCCCTGTGCCGCCTCCTCCGGGGTGACCTCTCGGGCGCCGATGCGGTTGGTGAACCAGGTCGAGTCGGGCACCTCGTCCAAGGCGTTGGTGCTTCGGGCCGGGTCGCGGTCTGCCAGCTCGAAGACCCGGGTCGCCCGGCGGAAGACGAGGGTTTCGCCGAAGTAGGCGTAGGGGTAGAAGCCCTTCTCCTTTGGCTCGGGGATGTCTTGGGTGTCGTCCACCTGCCACACCACCTTCTGGTCCTTGAACCGAGGTGACGCGGCGCAGCCAACGGCCTGGCTCACCACCAGCGCCACCACCAGCGCGGAGCAGAGGCGGGCCCTCATAGCTGTTCACTCCGTCGCCGGAAGGCGTGGGCGAGGTCGGTCGCCAGGTAGATGTGCAGGCTGTCTCCGTAGGCCACCTGGAAGCGGAAGCTGATGGCGTCGCTGGATCCGAGGATGAGGCCGCCGCCGTAGCCGAGCTTCCACTCTTGCAGGTCGAAGAGGTCCGAGTACTCGTTCGCCACGTACCCGGCGTCGACGAACAGGCTGCCCAGGATGCTCGCGTGGACCGGATAGAGGTACTCCACGCTGGCCAGGGCCGCCTTCTCGTCGCGGAACTGGGCCTCGGCGTAGCCCCGGAGCCGGTGTGCTCCCCCGAGCCGAGGTAGCTCGCTGAAGGGGATCTGGTCGTCGTCTCCCTGCACCGCCTCCAACACACCCCGGAAGGTGAGCAGGCGCGTGGCCCGGTACAGGTCGATGGTGTAGGAGATCTCGGCGCCGTAGTGGATGTACGTGAAGTCGTCGATCGCCGGGACACCACCCGCGAAGGCCTCCAGGTAGACCCCGGTGGAGTCGAGGCCCGTGGTCCTCCGGTGATCGGCCACGAGGCTCCCGCCGATCTCCAGGGTGGTGGCGCCGTCCTCGAAGCCGGGGATCTCCGAGACGTCGTAGGCCTCGCTGGTGGGCTCTTCGGCGACCGAATCCGGAGGATCCCCGAAGGTGCGGTGATTGAAGATCGCCATGGCGCCCACCTTCCACGACCGCCGCTCTGGTCCGAAGGTGTGGCCGATGCGCATCAGCCCCAGCCACCGGGTCTGGCTGTAGGCGCTTTCCACCGGGCTGCGCGGGGTGCCGATACCCTGGAACAGCATCGAGGGGTTCTTCTCGTAGCTGAAGTTGGTGTCGAGCCACAGCCTCGAGCCCTTGAAGCGGTCGGCCTCGAAGGACACCCCGTAGCCCTGGACGAACCGCCCGCCGTACCGCGCCTTGACGCTCAGCTTTTCGCCGTGGCCGAGCAGGGAGTTGTGGAACACGGTCGCGCCCACCGATGGGCCGTACTGGCTCGAGTAGAACAGCACCGGCGTCCAGCCCAGGGTGTGCTGCTCGTTCCAGTAGAGGAAACGCTCGACGCGCGGGATGAGCTTGTAGCGGTCGACGAGGTACAGGCCGCCGCGAAGGGGGAGGAAGGCTACCTCCAGCGCGAGGGTGGGGACCCAGAACACCACCCGCGGGAGGAACAGGACGGCGTCTTCGCTCTCCATGCCCGGAGGGGTCTCCCAGCCACGCGCCTCGTCTGGCAGAGCCGTCGTGCCGTCGCTGGTGTCGAGCAGGATGTCCGGAGGTTCCTCGATCGGACCCACCAGCGGGTTCTTCTCCGAGGGCACGGGCTCCTGTGCAGTGGCGAGAGACGGTCCCACGAGCAGGGCAAACAGTGCCAAAAGGGGCAAGCGGCGGTGCATGGCACACCATACGCCAGGACGCTCTGTGGGTCGGCGTCCTTCCCCTCAGGGGTCGTGGGGCAGGCTCCCCCGCGAGGCGCGCAGATACAAGTACGGGGTGTGGTGGAGGAAGTTGGACACCCGCGAGGTGTAGATGTCCGCGTACCGTTCCACCTGGCGGGCGAGGTGGCTCTTGTCGTTTCCGGCGCGCAGGGGCGGGCCCCACCGTTTGTTCGCCAACTCTCCGGCGGCGGAGGCGAGGGGTGAGATCTCCCGGTCGAGGGCTTCCATCCGCTTGCGCAGCGCGTCCATGCGGCCCTGGATCTCCGCACGGTGTTGCTTCGGTTGGGGGCCGTACTTCTTGCGGAGGCGTTGGCGGGCAAGCCGTAGCGCAGCGCGCTGAGTCTCCAGCGCGGTCTTCTCGGCCATCAGGCGGGAGATCTCGGCCTGGCGGGGCGCGAAGGCCTCGATCGCCTCCATCTCGGACTCCAGGGAGCGGAGCACCAGTGCGGTTCGCCACCGCAACAGGTTCTTGGTGACGTTCACGTCCGCGAACACATGGTCGCCGACGTACAGGATTTCCTCGCCCTCCAGGCCCAGACTGTCCTCCACCAGCGCAGCGTTGCCGCCGACGTACACCCCGCCCCGTTCCACCGGACCCACGTGGGGGCGGAGCAGGCCCTGGTCGTCCACCACCTCGAACACCGGCATCGCGACCGAGAAGAAGTCCGGCTTTCGCGCGGCGAAGAACGCCAGGTCGAACACGTCCCGCCAGGTGAGGTCGTCGGGCAGGAAGGGATCCATGGCGTGCGAGAGCATGGCCGCGCCGTACTGGAACCCCGAGTTGGTGATGAGGAGCACGGTCTTGCCGGACTTCTTCTGGTCCAGCAGGGCGAGCGGCATTTCGGGGTCGAGATCCACGAACGCGTCGGGGTCCTCGCGGATCTCCGCCTTGAGGAGCCCGTCGGTGTGCGCCTCGCCCACGGCGTTCTTCACCAGCTCGTACAGCCCCGGGTAGCTCATCACCCCAGAGAGGGTCCCCGCATCGAGCCGATCCACCAACTGCAGGTACAGGGTGGACTCTGACACCGCGAACAGGGTGTTGAGGAAGTGCCACCGGGGCTCGCGGAGGTCGACGAAGGTGCGCGCGTAGGTCTGGCGCAGGGTGTCCCACGGAAGCATCGTGGTGCCATGGGCGGCCTGCTTGACATAGCCAAAGCGGTCTGCCTTCACGATGTTGCCGCGTTCGGTGTCCAAGATCAGGCCCTGGGCCACCAGTCCGGCATCAAAGGCGAGGTCCGCCACCGGCATCCCGCGCGCTGCCAGCCCGGTCCGGACGTGTTGGTAGGCCCGCTGCTCCCACGCGTCGGTGTGGTAGTGGACCAGGGTGTAGTCGAGGTCGTAGCCCACCGCGCGGATGGCGCGCAGGTTGAGGGTACGGTTGCAGTAGATCCCGCGGGCGCGTCGCATGAACGCGACTCTACAACGGCGCGGGATCAGTGCCAGGTCACCGTCTGCCGCGGCCGGCGCCCACGCAGGCGGACCGCCAGGTCTGCGGACGCACCAATGAGTTCCAGCGACCGGTACACCGCCGAAGAGATGCCGTTCAGGATCGTGTTGGCCATTGGAACCTCCGGCGGCGGCATCTAGCCCCTTCCCCCTGAAAAGCCAAGCAATCGGGGGTCCGGGACACCCACGCACGCCCCCGCGCACGCGAGACTTCTAATCGTACCTTGGTTTTCGAGAGGATGATCTCAGGGATCTCACGGAGCGCGCTGTCGAGCGGATCGTTGGGAAGCCGAGGAAGGTAGCCGAAGGTGGGGGGCGCGGGGCGCCGCTGGTGTAGCGGGTTCAGCCCTCGATCTTACGTTTGCCCTGACACTGGCCATAGGGTTCCGGGCTGTGGTCGTATGCTCAGGTGACTGCCCTGGAGGGCGCATGACCGAATCGCCAGAGTCCCCCGAGACCGCGCCGAAATCCGGCAAGTGGTGGAAGTTGCGGATCGGGTGCCTCATCCTCGCGGTGCTGGCGGTTGCGATCCCCGCGGCGATGTGGCAGTGGTCCTCCGATTGGGCGGAGAAGCGCGAGCAGCGAGCGTCCGATCGGCATGCCAGGCACGCCAACGACGCCTTCGAGCCGGTGATCGACGCCTTGGAGGAGGGCGCAGCCGCCAACCCGGAGGCCACCTACGACATCGACAAGACCATTCGGGTGATCCACCAGATCGACCTCGCGCTCCAGCAGGAGGGGTCGCTGGACGAGTACCTGAAGGCGGTCGCAGTCCAGGACTACCGCGATGTGGCCCCCAAGGTGCTGGAGGCGCGTCGCGATCTGATGGACGTCCTGTTGCGCCTCTATGCGAAGCAGGTGGAGGCGGAAGACCAGCAGGCGATGTGGGAGTTCACCAGCGAGTTGCTGTTGTCCACCTTGAGCGTGGTGGAGGTCTCGGGTGACCTGAACCTCACCAGCCCCGAAGGGGGGTTCTCGATCGACCGGGCCCAGGCCCAGGAGCTGCTCACCGAGTTGAAGGACGACAAGGCGGAGCGCCGTCAGTTGGTACGCGACATCAGCGCGCTGGAGAAGGAGCTGATCGAGTCGCTGTTCGAGTACAGCGACGTCTACTACACCTACGTGCAGGAGTGGGACCAGCTCTCGGTGCTTCGGGACCGGGCCTACCTCGCGGTGTGGAACGGCGACTGGGAGGAGGCCATCGTCAGCGCGGAGCTGGCCATCGAGCAGGCGCCCCACGAGCGCGAGGCCCACCTGATCAAGGCCATGGCGCTCATCGAGCAGGACGACATGGAACGGGACGAGGAGATCGGCCGTCTGCTTTCCGACTACATCGAGGACCACCCGGAGAGCAGCGCCCCAGCCTTCCTGCTCCTGGGCGTCCACCACACCCGGCGCGGCCAGACCAAGGCGGCGCGGCTCGCGTTCCAGCAGTCCGCCGCCTACTTCCCGAAGCAGTCGGACGAGCTGACCGACATGCTCGACCCGTACAAGATGCGCTCCTTCCTGCGTAAATCTCGCGAGGGAAGCTTCATCGTCGAGCTGTACAAGTCCACCATGCTCGGCGCCGGCTACTTCAGCCCCGACCTGCAGATGGCCCGGGTCCTGTTCGAGCAGGGCGACGACGAGGCCGCGCGCACCAAGGTCCTCGACCACTTCGCCCGTCGACGTCAGCAGCAGCAGTGGGACTTCATCCTCTCGGATGTCCGCTTCTGCCACGACCTGCTCGGCCCGGACTTCTGGGAGATCTTCCCCGAGGACACCTACATCGACCTGGTGGTGAGCCCGACCACCTTCGGAAGCGGGCTCAAGCTGGCGATCAACAACCGCAGCACGCGCACCTTGCACAACGCCACCCTGGTCCTGGCCCTGCACTTCACCGACAGCTACCCGGGCGACTACGAGGCGATGACCGCCCCGGAGACCATGCCAGCGGTGTTGGCCCACGACACCACCCATTTCGGCTCGGTGACCATCGACCTCGAGATCAACGGCCGGCAGAAGACGGTGGACGACATCGTCACCCACCGCGCGATCCTGGTCACCGACGAGGCGGTCACCTGGGTGGACACCGACGAGTTCAAGATCTCGGAGTCCGAGGAGTTTCGCGAGCGGCGCCGGGCCGCCGGGATCCGCGACAAGGAGGTCCGCCACCCCGTCGCCGAGCGCCACCCACAGTTCAACAAGACGGTGCACGACATCGTCGATGGGGTCCCCGACGGCTCGTCGATGGAGATCGAGTCGCGTATGGGCAGCGACAACGTGCTGGTGGAGCTGCCCCGCGAACTGGCCATCCTCCGCCCGGTGTTCCGCCTGCGCCGTGGCGACGAGCTCTACAGCGCCAGCGACAACCTCATCGAGGGCGACAAGATCATGCTCCGGTTCAAGGACGTCGAGAACTTCGACGACACCGACGTCCCCCAGGAGGACCTGGAGCTGCTCATGGCCAGCCCCTTCGGCGACCTGGTGCTCTC
>JAFDJI010000248.1 GCA_019307545.1 Deltaproteobacteria bacterium
GGCGGCGGCGGCCAGACACCCGCACAGCAACCCGGCACGGGCGGCGGTGGTGGCGGCGGCGGCACTCCCGGCACCGGCGGCGGCGGTGGCGGAGGAGGCGGCGGTGGCGGCCAGACCGAGCCCCAACAGCAACAGCCCCCCCAGCCGGACGAAGATACCGGCACCGGCGAAGACCAGGTCGACGTCTACCTCGACGAGCACGTCGACAACCCGGTGGTCGCGACCCTCCAGAACCGGCAGGACGACTGGATCGACGTCGTCAACGATGTCCGCGGCCATCCCCTGGGCGAGGCGGTCATCAACGTCGGCGAGCGGCTCATCCCGTTCTACGGCTTCTACGACGGGGTCCGCGACGCCTACAACGGGTTCGCCGAACAGTGGGAGCAGGTCGGCGACGACTACGTGATGAAGACGATCCTCGTCTTTCAGTTGATCGTAAGCATCGTCGGCGACCTGGCCTCGCACCTCGACTACCTGGTGCACATCCTCGGCTACTTCGCCTACCTCCTCGAGGGGGCGGGCGCGGTCGCCAACGCCATCAGCTCCGAGACGCTCGGGAACATCGCCATCGCCTGTGATGTGATCAACGCCATCCTGGGGCTAATGGGCACGGCCTGGGCAGCTTACAAGGCGCACACCGCCACCGACGACCAGGAGCGCGCACGCTACCAGTGGCTCTGCTTCAAGCAGGTCGAGCACACCTTCTCCTCGGCCGCATCGGCCCTCGTGGGCTACCTGCTCACCAAGGCCACCCTGGATCAGGCCCCCATGGCCCTGACGCGCGGGATCGGAAGGGCAGCCGCGGAGGGCCTCACAGGGGGCCTCGCCAAGGGAGCGGCCAAGCTGCTCACCGGCGGCGTTGCGGCAGGGGCGGGCGTCGAAACCAACGCGCCCCCACCCATAAACCCCATGCCCCGGCTCCCGAAGGACATCATCGGCGACGTCGCGGCGGTCGGGTACCTGTTCACCGACGAGGGGACCTCTGCGCGAGAGAAGGTCGATCGGTTGGTGCGAGGCGGGACAGCAACGCCCCCAGCCCCCAGCGGTAGTGGGGGCGAGACCGCTGCCATCATCAACGAGGCCATCCAGCAGAACGCAACCGAGCCGCAGGCCGCCTCCAACCCCCTCCCCGATCCCGTGGACCACGCTCCCTCGCAGGTCGCGTCCCTCACCGACACCGAGGCGAACCTCACCGCCGCCATCGCCGCGTCCGACGAGAACGTGCAGGTCTCCACCGAGCGCGTCGGGAACCTGGCCAGCATGCAGGGACAACTCGCAGAGGCCATGGGGGTCGCGGCCAACATGACCGGGGAAGCCCAGAGCGCGTAGGGCGGCCTACAAGCCGCCATCCCGGGAGGGGAGGCCCTGGTCGCCCAGATCACCGAGGTGTCCAGTAGCCTCGGGCAGCTTGGCAGCCCCCTCGGGAACCTGGGCGGAGCCATCGGGCAGTCACAGGGCCACGGGAACTACCGCCCAGAGCCGAAGGGGGATCGGTCGCTCCTGGAGCGCGCCATGGACTGGGTGATCGAGCGCGCGATGAACTCGGTGCTGGGTGCCGCCGGTCAGGTCGGCTCCTCGGCAAGCGGCGCCTCGGGCAGGCAGGGGGAGGGCCAGTCGGAATTGGGCAGCGGCATGGCGCGGGCCACCCAGACCCAATCGACGGATCAACAGCACCTGTCAGAGACCACGGCGGCCGCAGGCGAGGCGGCGGGTGGCGTTGCCTCGGCGCAGGGCACCGAGGCGGAGTTGGGCCAGGCCGAGTCGACCCTCGCGACGCAGCAGGGCACCGCGGATGTGGAGTTGCAACAACACGAGGAGGAACGCAACGACCTCCAAGCGCTGCTCGAGGAGGTCCAGGAGGAACGGGAGCGGCAGGAGACGGAGAACGACGCCTTCCGGGATCAGTACGGCGAACAGCTCTCGCAGCAGGGGGGGGATCAGTTTCCGCCAGTGGGGGAGCCGGTCATCGAGGGGCTGCACCAGGCCTACTTGGTCCTCGAGCAAATGGGGGACGCGTTCCTCAATGAGGGCCACGGAATGCTCGCCGGGGGTCCGCTACAAGAACCGGGCTCCAGAGCCCTTGACCACTTCCACGCGGCCCACGAGAGCCGTCTGGCATTCGTCTATCGGAACGTCTGCAGTGTCGACGCCGTGGTCGGCGATTCGGACGCTGAGGCGTGGGCATTGGTGGGTCTGGTGGCTTCCGACATTCAACAGGCCGAGCGGGAACTGCTCGAGTCCTGGAGCGAGACCCTGGGCTTCATCACCCAGATGCAACAGTTGGCGGAACAGATGTCCGAGACCCTGGAGCGTCATCAAACCCAGACAACGCAGCCCATCCAGAACATACGGTGAGAGACCCCCTCCTGAAAGAACTGGAGCGGACGCCGGCGTGGCGGGACGGCGCAGTCCGAGCCCTCGACGCGCACGGCCCCGCGCTCAAAGCGCGCTCCCGGTCGGCCAAGCCGGCACTGCTCCTCCGGGCGGCCGAATTGGTGCTCGCCGCGGGGGGGGCGGGACAGGCCCTGTCCCTCGTCCAGCACCTCGCCAAGAAATCCGTCTCCCGGAAGCTCCAGGACCGCCTGGAGTTCCTCGCCCAGCGGCTGGCGGCGCGCACCCCAGAGGCGCCGGTGAAGGTGCGCGAGGAAGAGCCCACCGACCCCCTGGGCCAGATGCGCCTGGCCACCCTGCGCGCCGAGATCGCCACCTACCAGTCCTCCCACCTCGGGGAGCGTTCGGCGGGGTGGCGCACCGTGCTCGCCGCACCGGAGGACGGCACGGGGGCCTCCCTTGCAGCTGATGAGCTCCGCTTCCTCGCGGCAACCAACCTGGCCCAGATCCTCCTCATGAAGGGGGAGGCGGACGAGGCAAGGGAGCTGCTGCAGCGGGCCGCCGAGCTGGCGCAACGCTACGACGCGCCCCATGACGAGGCGTCCCTGCAGACCTGGCTGTACCTCGCATGCCAGCAACTCGAAGACACCGAGGCCATGATCGCGGTGGGCAAACGGGCGGCGGAGCTGCCATCGGGCGCCGTCGGAACCCTCCCGCAATCCGTGCGGCGTCAACTCGACGCGGTGGAGGCCATGAAGGGGGGCGACCCCGTGGAGTCCATCCAGGCGCTCGACCATGGGCTCCAGGAGGCAGAGGAACGACAGGACTGGACCGGGTACGCCGCCCTCGCCCAGTCCAAGTTCCTGGCATTCGAGGCACTGGAGCAGCCCTACTTCGCGTACCGGACCTTGAAGCTGGCCGGCTCCCTACTCCGCCGCCACGGCTCGGATGACCTGGCCAAGCTGATCAAGCGCCTCGAGCAACGGGTGCGCCGCGGGGTCGACGAGGAGACCTGGGCGGAGTTCGGACAGCGCCTGATTTCCGAGACCCAGGCAAACCCCTAGGATGTCGCGAGCGGTACTGCTCTTTTCCTCCGGGGGTGCCCTCCTGGTGGCGTTCGTCGCCGCGATGGTGTCGTCGGCGATCGTCAAGGACCAGCTGCCACCGATCCCATCGGGTCCAAACGTGTTCGAGGGCGTGGTGGCGGACGGCCCCACGGCAAGGAGCCCGATCGGAGATCCCATCGCGTATGGGTACGTGGAGATCGGCAACCGCTACCGCGTCGGGAAGTCGTGGCGGGTCCAGCCGCTGCTGCGGGAGATCCGGGGCTACGAGGACCTGGTCATCGAGACCGGGGACGGCGCCCACACCATCCGCCTCACCGATCCGATGACCCAGCTGAGGGATTTCCGCTCCGAGTACGTGGAAGTGCCCACCCTCGAAGGCCATCCCGAGGCGCCGAAAGTCCCAAACTGGCAGGCGCACATGGGACGCGGTGGCTTCGCCGTTCGCGTGCTGGCCGTCCGCCGCGGGGAACGGGTGCTGGTGGTCCTCGACGAGGCCGGCGCACTGCAGGAGGTGTGGAAGGGCGGGCTCGCCTACCAGGTGCAGCGCAGGGAGGAGATGGCTGCGTTCGGACAGCGGCTGGTGCTGGGGATGCGGCTCTTCGCTGGCCTTGCCGTGCTGGTGTGCCTGATCCTGGCAGCGGCGGGCCTGTTCCGTGGGTGACATCGACCGAGGGCGGTGCACGAGCCCGGAAAGATGGCCAACTGGATCGCCGCCCCCCGCAAGGGCATCGACGGCCAGCCGCTCCAATACCAGTATGTGCGGATGGCGTAGCGCGACCCATCATCGGAACGAGCCGGGGTAGGTTGGTCTCCATGTGGCTCCTCCTCCTCGCCAGCCTCGCCCTGGCCGCGCCCCTCGCGCGGGCCGAACGCACGCCCGTCCCGACGCGCATCACCGAGGTGTGGGTGCTCGACCACACGGGCGCGCGCACCGGACCCCACGACGTGGTGCTGCGCGACGGCACCATCGAGTCCGTGGGCCCGGTCGGCGCCAACGGGCAGGTCCCGGTGGAGCGCGTCGTGGATGGCTCGGGGCATACCTTGATGCCCGGCCTGATCGATGTCCATGTCCACCTGGGCTCGCTGATGGCCGTGCCCGGGCGCCCGCGCCTGCCCAGTCCACGACGGAACCTGGACGCCTTCCTCTATGCGGGGGTGACCACCGTGGTCGACCTGGCGGAGCCCCGCGACGCCCTGGAGCGGCTGCAGCAGCGGATCGGTGAGGAGCGGTGGGATGGTCCGACCATCTTCGGTACCGGTCGGCCCTTCGCCGCCCCGGGCGGTCACCCGAAGTCAACGGTGCGCGCCATGTTCCCCGGCCTCCTGGTGAAGTGGAGCACCGCCCGGATCGCCTGGGAGGTCGAGACCAGTGCGGAGGTCGATGCGGCGTTCGCACAGCAGGGCCAGACCCCGTTCACCAAGGTGATGCTCGAGTCCCTGCCGCCCGGAGCCCCGACCCTCTCCGACGAGGCCCTGGAGCGGATCCGGACCGGGTCCACCGCCTTCGATGCCCGGCTGTTGGCGCACGTCGGACGGAGCGTCGATGTGGACCGCGCCCTCGCCCTGCCCGTGGACGCCCTCGCCCACACCCCGTGGGCCGACCCGCTCACCGGGGCACAGATCGCCCTGCTCCACGAGTTGCGCATCCCGGTCATGCCCACCCTGGCCGTGTGGGAGACCGTACGGAAGATGGCCAAGGCCGATCCCTGGCTTGGTCCGCTCGAACGCGAGACGCTGCCCGGCTCGGGTGTCCGCGATCTGGATCTCCCCGGGCGCCGGGACCCACCGGGAGCTGGCCATGTTGGCCGAAGCTGGCCTCACGCCCAAACAGGTCCTCGCCGCCGCAACCTGGGAGAACAGCCGGTTCATCGCCCCAGAGGCGCGCTTCGGCGCGGTGCGGGCGGGTTGGGAGGCGGACCTGCTCCTGGTGCGGGGCGACCCCACCCAAGACCTGGCGGCCGTCCGGGACATCGCTGCGCTCTGGGTGGATGGTCGACAGGTGGACCGACGCCCGCGGCGTACGGGGGAGTAGTACGATCCCATCGAGGGGAGGTGACGTGTACCGGATCCGAGACCTGATGACCACGAACCCGCACGTGGTCAACGAGCGGGCCCCGATTGCGGATTGCGGAAGCGTACTCGTCCGCCTTGGCTACCGACACCTCCCGATGGTGGACGACTCCGGCCGCCTCACCGGCCTGGTCACCGACTTCGGGGTGTTCCAGCAGGGCGCCATGATGGGCGCTGCGCCCGATTTGTGGGTGCCCTTCGAACGCACCGCGGAACACCTGACCGCGCGTGACATCGCGGAGCCCGTGCACGTGGTGGCAAAGGCCAACGATGAGGCCACCACCGTGCTGCGCCAGCTCGCCGACGACCCCCAGGACGTGGCGATCGTGGTCGACGATCGGGTCCGGCCCATCGGCATCCTCACCGAACACGACGGGGTCCGGATGGCACAGGGGATGACGGACTCGGAAGCAGACGCAGGCACCGCCGGCACCCGTCCGGTCCACGTCGTGGAAGCCCGCGCATCGGCCCAGGTAGCGTGGTCGACCGTGCACGAGCGGAGGGTGCGCCACGTGGTGGTGATGGACGACGACACCCTGTATGGGGTGATCTCCTACCGGGACCTGGTCGAGGATGACGTGGGGGGGAGCCGCGACATCGACTGC
>JAFDJI010000965.1 GCA_019307545.1 Deltaproteobacteria bacterium
CGCCTCGATGGTGATGGTGTACGGAGTTTGACCGTATTCCGTGGGCGCCTCGGTCTTCAGGTAGAACATCCCCGCCTGGTTGGTGAACGCGTCGCTGTCGGGGTCCACCGAGGCGGTGACCCGCGCTCCCTGGATATTCATGTCCCGCCAGGAGTCGTACGCCATGCCCTGGAGCGTCACGGTGTCACTCTCGAAGGGGATGACCATGGCCGCTCCAAAGGAGGGACCGAACGCGAACTCCCCCTGGTAGTGCAGGTCCACACGTTCGGCGGCTATCTGTCCGGCTGGGCCCTCCCTTTCGAAACACTCCAGCATTGCTAGGAACCCTTCCTCCAACACGAACCCCTCTACGTGGAGCGTGTCCGGGTAGCCGGGCGCCCAGACCTCCTCGAACTGCCCTTCATCGTCCGCAGCGACGGTCTCGCAGCACCAGGTCGGTCCGCCGCAGACACCCACATCCAGGTTTGGCCAGAACAGGACCTGCCAGGTCACCTCGCCGTCCCTTCCTTCGCCCGTGTCCTGTCGGTGGCTGGCCGACCAGATGAAGGGGGGGCAACCCACCAGCAGCAACATTGCGGTCAAGGGAAGGAGGCGTCGCATGCCACCATTCTAACGCTTCCCTTTCCCCATGGTGTCCAACGCCCACCGGCAGCGTTGGCGCGCATTACATCCCCCAGGTGAACCCCCGCCCACCGCTCCTGACCGCGAGCTTCCTGCTCCTGGTCAGCGCCCACTTCCTGGAGGCCCTCGGCTACGCGTCGATGATCCTCCTCCCGCTCTACCTCGACTGGCTGGGCGCCAGTCGCACCGAGGTGGGCCTGATCATGGGGATTGCCGCGGTTGGAGGCCTCCTGAGCCGCCCCATGGTGGGGTGGTCCCTAGACCGCTTCGGCCGCAAGCCGACCCTGGGGGTGGGAACCCTCATCCTGGCGGGAGGGATGGGCCTGCTGGGGCTGGTCACCACCATCGGTCCCCTGGTGTACCTGGCCCGCATCCTGATCGGGGTCGGCATCGGGGTCCTGTTCACCGGGTACTTCACCCTGGCATCGGACGTGGTCCCCGAGGTCCGTCGCACCGAGGGCCTTGCGCTGTTCGGGATCTCGGGGCTGGTGCCGCTGGTGGTCAACCCCCTCGCAGGTCGCATGGGTATCGCCCCGCCCGAGCTACGGTGGTTCTTTCTCATCCTGGCCGGGGTGGTGCTCTCGTCCCTGGTCTTCCTGGCGCCGGTGCGCGAGCCGCCGAACCACGCCGACAGGCCGCCGACCGCATCCGAGACCTGGGAGGCACTGCGCCGGAGATCATTGCTGCCCGTGTGGCTCGCGAGTGTGGTGTTCGCCGGCCTGGTCGCGGTGTACATGGCCTTCGCGACGGTCACCGCCGAGGCCAGGGGAGTGGCCGACCCCACCGTCCTCTGGGGCACCTACGCGGTGGGCGCGATCGGCATTCGCCTCCTGGGCGCCCAGCTACCAGACCGGGTCGGCCCCTCCCGCATCGTCGCCCCAGCCATTCTCGCCTACATCGCTGGCGTCCTGCTCACGGCCTGGAGCCACGAGGGAACTGGCTTCGCGATTGCTGGTTTCCTCGCGGGGATCGGCCATGGGTTCACCTTCCCGGTCCTCGCCTCCCAGGTGGCAACCCGGAGCCCAACGGCCCTGCGCGGCTCGGCCATGGCCGCGTTCACCGCCCTGTGGGACTTCGCCGCCCTGGTCTTCGTGCCGATGTTCGGGTGGTTCGCGGACCTCACCAATGACGGCACCATGCTCTCGGTCGCCGCGGCAACCGCGCTGGTAGGGCTCGTCGGGTGGGTGGGGCTGGAACGGTGGGCGGTACCTGCGCGGGAAGAAGCTTAGCCTTCAGCTGAATGCTGAATCACTGCGCCAGTGCCCCCCCTACGGCTTCCAGCGCTGTCACCGCCCGCTCTTGGAGCCGCACGTCCACCACCTGGCTAACATCGCTCGTGCCCGGGTTGATCTCCACCGTCGGCACCCCGGCGCGGAGCGCTCTGATGACCGGCTCGGCGATGTAGGGGA
>JAFDJI010000249.1 GCA_019307545.1 Deltaproteobacteria bacterium
CATCCGGGGAAGATCATCTCGTCGTTCCTGATGGGCAGCCGGGAGCTGTACGACTTCGTGGACAACAACCCGGTCGTGGAGATGCACCCGTCCCACTACGTCAACGACCCGTTCATGATCGCCAAGAACGACAACATGATCTCCATCAACTCGGCGATCAGCGTCGATCTCACGGGTCAGGTGAACTCGGACAGCATGGGAACGAGATTCTACTCTGGGATCGGTGGGCAGGTCGACTTCGTGCGCGGCGCCATCCGGTCCCGGAACGGCAAGTCCTTCATCGCGTTTCCGTCCACGGCCAAAAAGGGCGAGATCTCGCGGATCGTCCCCACCCTGCTCCCGGGCGCCGGCGTAGTCACGTCCCGGGGTGACGTCGACTACGTGGTGACCGAGTACGGCGTGGCGCAGCTCCACGGCCGCAGCATCCGCGAGCGGGCCCGTCTCCTCATCAACATCGCGCATCCCAAGTTCCGCGATGAGCTGGAGAAGTTCGCCAGGGAACAACACTACTTCTAGGGTACAGCCCCTTCCTCCCGCTCCCGAGCCCGCTTCGCTTCCTCGAAACGCGCTTCCGCCCGCTCCGGATTCCCCTCCTTCGCGAGTAGGTTGGCGTCCAGGAGGATGAGGAGCGAGGCGTCCGGGTACCGCTCCAACGCCGCGGCCAGCGTCTCTCGGGAGGCGGCGAAGTCCTCGAGGTTGAACTGCGCCTGTGCCTTCGCGTGCCACAGCACCGGGGTCTCCTCCCGCGCCAGCAACCGCTCCACCACCTCGATCTCCGCCCTCCACTCCTCCTGGGTGGCGTAGAGCACGTACAGCGCACGCAGCGCCCCCAGGCTGCGCGGGTAGAGGTCCAGCTCGCGCTCCAGCAGGGCGCGGGCTGCGATGAGGTTCCCCTCGGCGCGCGCCATCAACCCCAGGTGGAGCGCCAGGTCGCGGGGTGAACGCTGTGCCCGCATGCCCTGCTCCATCAGGGGGCGTGCCCGTACCATGTCGCCTCGGCGGAACAGCTCCAGCCCCACCAAGCCGGCGAGGGCATGGTCCGTCGGGTGCCCTGCCAGGTACTCCAGCCCCAGCGCAAGTGCCTGGTCCCGGCCCTGCTCGGTGCCCAGCAGCGCAGCGACCGCCATCGCGCGCACCCCGGGGGCCCACGGCATGTCGTCTGCCGCCTCGTGGAACAGAACCGCGGCTTCCTCGAACTGGCCCTGCGCGGCCAGTCCCTGGGCCATGAACAGCTTGATGCCGTTGTGGTCGGGGCTGCGCTCGAAGGCGGCGCGCACGACCCGAAGAGCTTCCTCCCGCCTGCCCAGGGCGGCCAGCAGCGAGGCATGGCGGGCGTGGAGTTCCATCACGTCCGGGTACTGCTCCGCCATCTCCCCCAGCAGCGCCGCCGCCTCCTCGTCGCGCCCCTGGAACCTCAGCCTCCCTACCCGTTCGCTCACGTCGATCAGCGCCCGGTGGTCCTTGGGGTCGGGGAGCGGCCCTGCCGCGTCGCCGACGAAGGTGCCGTGCACGTAGCCGAGCTGCTGGAGCTGGAGCGCGACCTCCGGGTCCACCACCACGCTCCCCGGTGCAAGGGGTGCTGGGAACCCGAACCCATCTAAAACCTTGGTGAGCCCCTCCACGGTCACGAGGTCCTGTTCGGCCCGGTCCTGCAGCTCCTTGGGGTCCGTGGTCAGCTCATAGAGCTCCGGTCGCGGGAGCAGCACCAGCTTGTGTCCGCCGTCCACCACCCCCAGGTGGGGCGCCAGCCCAAAGCGATCCCGAAGCTGGTAGCTCTCCATGTACACCGGGCGAGGTGCGTCCCCAGGGGTCACCCGGCCGTCCAGTCCCTTCGGGATGGGGAGGCCGAGGTGGTCGAGCAGGGTGGGCATCAGGTCGACCAGGGAGACCGCTTCCTCCACCACCCCCCGTTCCACCGCCGGACCCGAGAGCACCAGCGGGACCCGCTGCGTGGCGTCGTATACGTACAGTCCGTGCTGGATCTCCCCGTGATCGCCGAGCCCCTCGCCATGGTCACCCACCAGCACGAACAGGGTGGGCTCTCCCGCAAACGCCGCCACGAGACGGGCCACCTGGGTGTCCATGTAGGCCAGCTCCCCATCGTAGGGGCGCCCTCCGGCCATCTCGAGGAACTCGGGTGGAGGGCGGTAGGGTGCGTGGGCGTCGTAGAAGTGGGCCCACGCGAACTGGGGCACTCCAACGGGCTGTTCCGCCCTCCAGGCGACGAGGTCGTCCACCACCTCGCCGGCCGCACGCTCTTGGTGCCAGATGTTGCGTCCCGCCTCGGGAAGCTCGTCGAGATAGACATCGAAACCCTGGTCGAAGCCCCACATCCTGGTGGTGACAAAAGCGGAAACGCTCGCGACGGTGCGGTACCCGTGCTCCTGCAGCACCTCGGCGAGGGTGAGGTGGTCCAAAGTCAACACCCCCCCTCCGTTGTCCCGGATGCCGTGCCGTGGGGGGTAGAGCCCGGTGAACAGGGTGGCATGGGCCGGGATGGTCAGGGGCAGGGGTGAATAGGCGCGCGCATACCGGCGGCCGTGGTCGGCGAGCGCGTCCATGGTGGGCGTGTGCGCCAAGGCGTACCCGTAGGCCCCGATGCGGTCCGCCCGGGTGGTGTCCAGGGTCACTAGCACCACGTGGGGCAGTGGTGCCCGGACCTCCTCGGGTTCGGCATCGCTCTCGGTCCCGTCACATCCCACGAGCCAGAGCAAGAACAGGATCCGCATCACCGGGGCACCTCCGCCGGCAAGAGCTGGTCCAGGGTCCGGTCCGCCGCGTCGACCCGCTCGCGCCATGACGCCTCGAGTTCTACCGCACGGGCCGACTCTCCCCGCGCACGTGCCAGGTACCACAGGCTGGCGAGCACTTCCGGGTGGTCGCCCGAGAGCGGCTCCCCTACCGCGGACTCGGCTCCCTCCAGGTCTCCGAGGTCCACCAGGATTCGCGCGCGGATGGCCTGGATCACCGATCCCCGCGCCCGACGCACCGCCGGCCGATCCACCGTGTCCCGGGCGGCCAGTACGTCACCGGTCCGTCGGAGCGCCTCCGCGCGGTACGCCGCCGCGCGCACGTGATGCGGGAATCCGCGGGTCGCGTGGCCCAGCACCTCCGCGGCGGTCCAGGGGTCGCCGAGGTCGAGCCACCTCTGACCGTCCACCAGCCCCAGCTGCACACGGGCCCGCTTGGCACCCCCGGTGACGATCGCGTCCTGCAACTCCAGCAGGTGCACGTCGAGATCGGCGTGGCCTCGTTCCAGGGCCTCCCAAGTGCTCGCCATCCCGACCATCACCTCGGCGTCGTCGCGCTCCGACAGCGCTTCCACGGCCTCCTCGAACCCTGGATCGTCACCCATGCGAAGCCGGACCAGCGCGAGACCGAACAGCGCCACCACGCGCTCCGGGGCGAGGTGCAGTGCTTCCTGATAGCCAGCGTCTGCCGCGGCGTCCCAACCCAGGCGGTCCAGGCATTCCGCCTCCGCGAGTGCCGCCTGGCCGTTCCAACCTGCCGCGCCTCGCAGTCCGCCCAGATGCGCCAGCGCCGGCTCGCATTCGCCGATCCCCGCCAGCGCCCGACCGAGCCCGAGGGTCGCCGACGCGTTGTTGGGTCGTTCCTCGAGGATCTCCCGGAACTCCCGGATCGCAAGACGATGTTGCCCGCCCGCGAGGAAGCGACGTCCGGTTGCGAGATCGCCCGCGAGCAACAGCGGCAGGATCAACAGGAGCAGGGTGCGGGGGCAGGTGTTCATGGAGCGGATTCGCATATCGCGGTGCCAGGCTACCGTCTGGAGGTCGTCCGGAGTACAACCACTCCCTCATGAGCCCTCTCGACGACCTCCCCCTCGATCCGGAAGCGATCCGCCTGCGGGCTGCCACGCTCGACCCCGAGCATGCGCGAGCGCGCGTGGGATGGCTCGTTCCGGAGCTTCGGCGACACAACCGGCTCTACCATGTCGGCAACGCACCAGAGATCGACGACCGAAGCTACGATCTGCTGTACCGCGAGTTGGAGCTGCTGGAGGAGCGGTTTCCCGACCTGGTGCGCGAGGACTCCCCGACCCGCCGGGTCGGTGACCAGCCCGTCGCCGAGCTCCTCCCCTTCCCTCATCGGCAACCCATGCTCTCTCTCTCCAACGCGTTCTCGGACGAGGAGCTGAGGGAGTTCGATGCGCGGTGTCATCGCTTCCTCGGCGATCTGGCGCCCACGGTCATCAACTATGTCGTGGAGGCCAAGCTGGACGGCCTGGCCATCGAGTTGGTGTACGAGGGCGGGCTCCTCACCGGAGCGGGTAGCCGTGGCGATGGCCAGGTGGGCGAGGACGTCACCCACAACGTGCGCACCATCCGCGCGGTGCCGACGCGCCTGCTGGTCGACGACCCCCCCGCCCGCGTGGACATCCGCGGCGAGGTGTTCTTCGACCTCGCGGGATTCGCCCGGATGAACGAGGCACGGGAGTCTGCAGGGAAAAAACCCTTCGAGAACCCCCGCAACGCGGCGGCCGGCACCGTCCGCCAGCTCGACCCGACCGTAGCGGCGAGCAGGCCACTCGTCTTCACCGCCCACTCCTTCGGCGACACCGGGGACGTCGACCTGCCCGATACCCACCTGGCACAGCTCGAGCTGGTGCATGGCTGGGGCCTCCCCATCAACCCCATCAACCGCCGGCTCCCCGGCATCGAAGCGGTCATCGCGCGCATCGCCGAGCTGCAGGAGTTGCGTCACACCCTGCCCTACGAGATCGACGGCGCGGTGGTGAAGGTCGACGACATCCGCCTGCAGCGGGAGCTGGGATTCGTCACCCGCTCCCCGAGATGGGCGACTGCGTACAAGTACCCCCCACCCCAGGTGTCCACCCGCCTGCAGGACGTCCTGTTCTCCGTGGGCCGAACCGGGGCGGTGACCCCGGTGGCCTTGCTGACGCCGGTGCGGGTCGGCGGGGTGACCGTGTCCCGAGCCACCCTGCACAACGCCGATCAGCTCACCCGCCTCGACCTGCGCCACGGCGACGCGGTACGGGTGGAGCGGGCTGGGGACGTGATCCCGCAGGTGGTCGAGGTGGTGCCGGAGGAGGGCCGCGAAACGCGGGACCCGGTCGCCTACCCGGACCGGTGCCCGGAGTGCGGAACCGAGTTGGTGCAGGAGGAGGACAAGGCCGTCATCACCTGCCCGAACACCCTCTCCTGCCCCGCCCAGCTCCGCGCCGCCCTGCTCCATTGGGGATCCCGTTACGCCATGGACATCGACGGACTGGGGACCAAGCTCGTGGACCAGCTGCTGGCCCAAGGGCTGGTGCACCGGGTCTCGGACCTGTACGACCTGACCGTGGCGCAGCTCGCGGCGCTGGACCGCATGGCCGAAAAATCCGCCGAGAACCTGATCACCGCCTTGGAGCGGTCCAAAGACCAGTCCCTGGCGCGGGCCCTGGTGGCCTTGGGGATCCCAGAGGTGGGTGAGGCCACCGCGCGGGACCTCGCCAACCACTTCGGCTCCCTGGACCGCATCGCCGATGCGTCGGAGGCGGACCTGGCAGAGGTGTTCGGGATCGCGGAACGGGTGGCCCACCTGGTGCGTGGTTTCTTCGATGACCCGCGGCATACCGAAGAGATCGCGCGCCTGCGCGCCGACGGAGTTGCCTTCCCGGAGGTGGAGACGACCGACCCCTCCCCCACCTCGGAGGCCGTGGCGAAGAAGACCTTCGTGCTCACGGGTACCCTGCCCACCCTGGCACGCAGCGAAGCCAAGGAGCTCATCCAGGCGCGCGGCGGCAAGGTCACCGGTTCGGTCTCCAAGAAGACGGACTACGTGGTGGTGGGGGAGAACCCGGGCAGCAAGCACACCAGGGCAGAGGAGCTGGGGATTCCGATCCTCGACGAGGACGGCCTGAAGCAGCTCCTGGAGCGGTGAGGGGGAATCGATGAAGGCCATTCACTTCAAGGTCTCGGGGCGGGTGCAGGGGGTGTGGTTCCGCGCCCACACGCGGGACGCAGCCACCAAGCACGGGCTGCACGGCTGGGTTCGCAACCTGCGCGATGGCCGGGTGGAGGGATGGGCCGAGGGTACG
>JAFDJI010000966.1 GCA_019307545.1 Deltaproteobacteria bacterium
CGAGGATGTAGGCGATCTTTTCGATGGTCTGCATGTCGTCCTCCAGGGGCTTCACATCGCGCCAGCGGGGCCTGCGGTCACCACCCGGCCCGCCTTCACCCAGGTCTCCATCTCCGGGAGCGCCCCGATGCCGGAGAAGAACGTCACCGAACACCGCAACACCAGGTCCCCGACGCACGCCACGGAGGGCAGGTTCATCCCGAACCCCCGGGTACCGGACGAGGAGACCGACTCCTGCCGAGCCTGGGTCGTCGACGCCTGCAAGCCAAGCTGACCCCCGAGCTGCCGCCCTTCTTCGGGAGACGAGGACGCCGACGCCGTGCCCGACGCGGTGATCGAGGTGCTCGACGAGGTACCCCGCATGGCGTCGACACCGCCGCCCACCGAGAAGCTCCCCTCGCCGGCACCGACGGGCCGTTCGTTCTCCACGTGCGCCTCGGCCGCGAGCCGCACCTGGACCTGCCCCGTGAGGAACGGGACCCCGGCGGGCCCGTCCTCCAGGGTCGCCGAACGCCACACCGCGTTCCGCGCGTGGTGCGCCGCGGCGGCACCGACATAGTCACGGATCGCTTCCAGCGCACCGGGGTGGGCGTGCAAGGTGCAGAACAGCGCCCGCAGCACGGCCGTTCCGGGACCCATCGCCGGCATGGCGCCAGGCAGCATGACGCGCCCGCGGTCCCAGGCCTCCTCGAAGGCGCCGATGACCGCTTCCGGGTCATCGATGCGGAGATCGAGGAAGCTCTGGTCCAGCAATCGCCGGCCACCTGCGAGGCGTTCCATCGCCGCCGCGTTGCCTCCGCCACCCAACCCCTGTAGGGCAAGTACCGTGTCTTCGTTGTGGATCGACGGCAACTCCGGAGCCTGTCCGGTGTCGCGGTGATGGTTCCGACGCTTCTGGGTTCCCCTCATCGCGCACCTCCTCACGGGACCCGCGACAGGCGCGGGTCGGCGAGGCTGCGCAAAGCCACCCGCACCAGGGGCTCGCGACCCGTGGCGAGTTGGCGGATGCGGCGCCCGGTCAGCATCAGGGCTCTCGCCAGGTCGCTCGTGCCCCACCCGAGCTGCCGGGCGAGGTGGACGAAGAGCCGGAAGCAGCGGCGGTCGGCAGGGAGCACCCCCACGATGGCCGCAGCCAACCTCAGGAGGAGGGACAGCGACTCACCGGTACGACCAAGCCTCGGCCGCGCCAAGGGCAGCTCACCACCCCCAGCGAGGGCGTGTACCTCCCGGGTGTCCACCCGCTCCCGCAACGCGTGGCCATCGAAGAACTGGGCGTCCCGATAGCCGAGCAGGTCCCGATGGCTCGACCACGGGCTGGCCAGCGGTCCGGTAGCGCCCGCGTCGACCGGGGCTTGATGCGCCCAGGCAACCGCCTCCGCCAGCCTCCGTGGGTGCAGATTCCAGCGCAGGGTGGGCGCGAAGGACACCTCGGCCTTCCAGGCCAGGGCGGCGCGGGTGGTCCCCACCTTCACCCCGCGGACGACATTGGTGATGGCGTCCCGCCCCCCCTCCAATACCGCGCGGAGCTCTCCTCTCCCGAAGCCAAAGGCCACCACCTTCACCCCGAGTCGGCCCGCCGACCGAGCCAGGCGCTCCAGGATGCCGTACCGGCACACCGCGCTTTCCAGCGCGTCCTCGCCTCGTTCCACTTCGATCAGGACTCGTTCCAGCATGGTCCCACCTCCCGCAGAGGTGGAAAGCAAACGGCGTTCCGTCGAAAAGCCTGCCTTGCTGCGTTCGGGTGACGGGGGTCACGGGCCGGACTTCCGTCAGACCTCCGTCACTTTCGACACCGTGCCAACCGCTGGACGGGCTGGCTAGAGCGGCGCGGGACCGGAAGCCGCCTCTCCGTCGGCCCACCACCGCCCGTCGCGGAAGGTGACCCGCGTGGGAAGGCCGGGGTAGGGAGGCTCCGAGTGATCTGGGTGACCGGGAAGCAGGATCTCCAGACCGGACTCGTCCAGGCGGAGAATGGGCTCGATGGGACGCTGCGGGCGCCCCCAAGCCGCGCGCTCCACCGCCTCCA
>JAFDJI010000018.1 GCA_019307545.1 Deltaproteobacteria bacterium
AGATCTGGCTCTCGGGGACCTCCTCGCCCGCATCGAGCCTGTCTCGGAGGTGCTGGAACACCTCCAGGGATCGCTCGTGCTGTCCCTCGAAGTACATCCGCTTCGCCCGCGCAACCTCCGGTTCGAAGGGTGGAAGGGCCATTTCCTCCGCCGTCGCCGCTGGCGGCATCACTGGAATCTCCGGGACGGATCCCACGGGGGGATCAGCTTGCGCCGGGGCCAACAGAAGGAGAAGGAGCAGGTGCATCAACGGTTCGTGGAAGGCGGGGCCAAGTTACCTCCGGTTCTTCGGGCGGTCCACAGGAAGCGGGTGACGCCATGCGGCTCCAGGACTCCCTGGACCGGCCGTGCGCATTCCGATGTGCACTTTTTTGAGTCGAGTGCTGTCAAGGAAGCCTGCAACGTCATACACTTGCGCGGCAAATGCGGCTTGCCCGAAGAGCGGGCCGTTGAGAGGGGTTCGTAGCAAATGCGAAGGCTGGAAACACACGACTGGTGGGCAGACCTGGTTGCACTCAAGGACGACCTGTCACTACGCGAGCTGGCGGAGAAATTCGGCGTCACTGCGGGCGCCATTTCCGCGGCACTGAAACGCGAGGGGATCGGGAGGACCCCGGCACCGCCCGGCCCCCGCGCACATCGAAAGAAGCACGGCCGGTCCATCGCGGAAGAGGAGCTTCCGCCCGAGCCCGGCGAGGTTCCGCGCGCTGCACGACGCCGGATCGTCCGGCCCGACCCGGCGCGCAGGGCAGCCGAGTCAGCAGGTCCCCCGCGGCCGAGGGCGCGCTCCGGCTCGAAGGATGTCCGCATTCTCGAGTACTTCGACCTCCTGGGAAATGTCCCGGACCGCGAGGTGGCGGACAGGTCCGGGGTGAGTGTCCGCACGTTGGCGAGCTTCCGCGCTCGACACGGCATTCCAGCCTACAGTGGCCCTCGTCGAAAGAGCAAGGGTCGCAAACGCAAGTCGAAGATCGATCCCTTCGTGGCCCTGCTGGGCCAGGTCCCAGATCGGGTCATTGCAGACCGGGCAGGCGTCAGCTTGAACGCGGTGCGCAACTACCGGGTCAAGAACGGCATCTCGGCTGCGCCCCGGGCCGCGCGCAAGGAGGCCGCGGCCGAGCCCGCACCCCCATCGCCCACACCCACGCCCACGCCCACGCCCACGCCCACGCCCACGCCCACGCCCACGCCCACGCCCACGCCCACATTGCAGGGCTCGCAGGCGTGGAGGGTCGTCATTCGCGTCGGCAACCAGCAACTCGACCGGGTCGTGATTGCCGACAACCTCGTCGATGCCGCCTCCACCGCCTCCGACAGCCAACGCGCCGGGGTGCAGGGTGAGGTGGTCTCGGTGACTTGGGTGGGTGAGCTGCTGTAGGACCCCGCGGCGTTTTAGCGAGCGCTGGTCACCCGAAGGGAAAAGGAGCCGTCGCCGATATTGGTGAGGGCCGTACCGAGGAGCTGCCCCTTGGCGTCACGCACCTCCACCACGGCGAATTCCAGCGGGCGGAGCGCTCCTCCGTCGGTGTAGCGCACGGTCCCGGTGACGAGCTGTCCATGCTCCATGGTCAGCTCGGGGGTATCGTCCTCGGCAAGGTCGACGACCAGCGGGGTGAGCGCCAGATCGCCGCGCTCCGCAGGGGGGACCAGATCGCATTCGAGGGCCATCTGCGGCACCATCATCCCGAACTGGCCCGCCTCGTCGGTGTGGGCGGTGTAGACGCGCTCGGCGAAGCCGATTTCGACGCAGTCCAGCAATGCGCCGGCTACCGGTCCACCGGTCGGGTCGGAAACCGATCCGAGAGCAACGGTGAAAGCCGGGAGAACTGTGGACCCGAGATCGGTCGGACCATCGATGGTGACCTCCCCCAGGGCAACCGGCGTCAACTCCTGATCGTCGGAGGGGAACAACTCCACCTCGTAGGTGCCGGCCAGGAGTCGGGTGTCGAAGTTGCCGAAGTCATCGGTACGCGCCTCCACCACCAGCGATGTGGTGTTGGGGTACCCGTCCAGGGACACGGCCGTGAACCGCGCGGCGCCATCGCGAACGTAGGTGCCGTTCTCTGGCGTCATGCGGCCGCCCACGGAGTAGAAGTCCAGGTTCGGATAGACCACGTCGATGCGCGAGCCCTCCTCGCCCACGAAGAGCAGCTCTGTCGCGACCGTGGGATCGCGTCCGTTGTTCCGCCCTTCCGCCACGATGCTGTAGGCGCCGGACTGTACCCGGATCAGGAACTCTCCACCCACGTCGGTGACGTCAGCGGCGGTCTTCGCGCCGAACACGCTCTCGGCGTACACCTCCACCCCGACCAGCGGGTTGCCGACGCCGTCGATGACCTGACCCCAAAGCGCACTGCCAGCGACGAGGTGGAGGTCGAGGTAGGTGTCCTCGAGGAGGTGCAACTCACTGGTGTACAGCGCGATCTCGGGGTCGTCCGGTGTCACGTCGAGCCGATAGCCGACGTCGGGCACCACCAGCGTCTGGAAGTAGCCATCGTCCGCGGTGACGGTCGCCCGCGACTGCACCGAGTCCTCCCGCCGCACCCCGACGCGGGCGGCCACCGGCTCCTCCACCCCGGGCAGCCCGGAGGCTGCCGTGGGCGCCACATGGTAGCCGGTCACGTACCCCTCGAGCAGCACCGGAGGCTCGAGCACGAGGTCTACCCCGCGCGTGTCGGTGGACATCTCGAAGGTGCGGGGCAACAGATCCAGTGCCGTGCCGTCCGCATCCGCCTCGGCCACCCCGTAGGACGGGAACACATCGACGCGGAGGGTGCCCGCCACGTTGCCATAGTCGCCCTCGTCCTCCGCGGGTTCGCTGAAGGTGGTGTTGTCCGCACCCATGATGTCGAACTCGGCACAGGCGCTGGTGAGCGCGAGCAGCGAGAAGAGGACGAGGGGTCGGATCATGCGGGGTTCCAATGGCACATGGTTGCGCCCAATCCTGTGCAAGTGGTATGCCACCTCGAACTGTGCCGTTCGGAGGGCTTCCTCGGTCTGGGAGGCGCTCCGGCCGCCGATCTTCCGGGACATCCCGATCATGGTGCCCTCCGCCCCCTCATCATGGTGCCTCCACCAGCCACGACACGCCCACCTCGTTTGCGCCATCGGTGACGAGCACCTCGATGCGTTGATCGTAGAGGATGTCGTCGTCCGGGAGGCGGAGGACCGAGTACCACGAGTTCCCCCCCATGGGGTATTTGCTCCAGTCGTACTGCACGTCGACCGGCACGATCCACACGAAGTCCAGCTCCTCGCCCTCCGGGTCCTCGGCGACCACCGTGAGGCGGATGGGGCGATCGAGGACCACCGGGATGTCCTCCAGGGGTGGCAGGGGACGGATGATCCTCGGGGCCAGGTCGGGATCCGGCGTCCAAGCCGGGGGGACGTACAGACAACCCCCGAGGAGGGACATGGCGACGCAAGCGAGGCCAGGGTGGGCGGAAAGCCACCCGGTCACTGGTCCCCCGCGCTCAGGGTGAAGGTCGGGAACAGCGTATCCAGGTTGGCAAAGGTCCGATCGAACACCCCCTCGTCCCCACAGTCGAGGACCACGATGTTCTCTGCCTGTGGCTCCTTCAGCGTCACCTCCCCGCCGAGCTGACCCACGGTTCCTCGTGGTTCGCCGTTCACGAAGATGGCGCAGCCATCGCTGAAGTCCGGTGCGATCACCACCTTCACCGGCCGGGGCTGCAATTCGTCCACGAACACCTGCTCGTGACCGCCAGGTTCCACAGTCACCCGCAACTCGTAGTCGAGGATGCCCTCGGCGCGCAGTACGTAAAGGTGCTCTCCAGGGGTGACCTCCAGAGGTTTCCGCTGACGCACGTCCCCGATCCGCTCCCCGTCCTCGTAGATGTACGCCATGTAGGGTTGGTGCGTGCGGATGTCGATGTAGGCCGGCTCGGCCACCGCCAGCAGCGCCTCGGTGGAGACCGGCTCGCCCAGCTTCGGCAGCCGCACCTTGGGGGGCAGCGACAGCGGCCTGTGGAGCGTCCGTTTCGGGGGCACGGCGGGTTCGCCGGATTCCGGAGACGGCGCGACCTCCGGGGGCAATGACGTTGGTTCCTCGACGGGTTCCTCGGCCCGGGAAGGCGGGACAGGTGGAGGCGGCTCGACCCCCGGCGCGTCCTGGGACGGCGCATCGACCAATCCGGCGTCCACCGCCGGCACCTCGGGCCCCGGTGGCTCGTCGGCCACTTGAGCCCCGACCCACCACATCCCGGCGGAGGCAATCGCCGCCAGCCCGGCCGCAAAGAGCAGGATGAATCCCCGGGGTCTGACCGTGGGCGAATCCGCGTGGAGACCCTGCACCAAGGCGAGGACTTCCGCGTTGTCCTCGTCCAGGGTGAGCAGGCGGTTGAACAGCCGGAGCGCCGCGAGGTGATCCCCCTCCTCCAGGTACACGCGCCCGTTTCGGAGGAGGACCTCGCCGAGCACGGCTTCGAGGCGCTCCTGGTAGCCGTCCGGATCCTTCAGGTACGCAGTGGTCGACCAGGTGGGAGCGTCCGGGTCGAAATCCACCTCGGCCAGACATGCCTGCAGGGACGCCTCTATCTCGGCGGCGCTGTTGAACCGCTCTTCCCGGTCCACCTGCATACACCGCTCGATGAGATCGGCCAGGGATGCCGACATCGTGGGAGCAAGCTCGGTGACGTGGGGGCGGTTGCCCTCGATGATGTTCTTCAGGATCAGGCTCGGGTTTGAACCGGAGAAGGGAAGGTGCCCGGTGACCAGATGGTAGAGCAGGGTGCCCAGGGAGAACAGGTCCGATCGCGCGTCGAGGTTGCCCTCGCGTGCCTGTTCCGGGCTCATGAAGGCCGGGGAGCCCACGAGCGCTCCAGTCATGGTCACGTGTGACTCGTCGAGGAATCGCGCGATACCGAAATCCATGAGCTTCACGGTGCCATCGCCCCGGATCATCACGTTGTCCGGCTTGAGGTCCCGGTGGAGGATCCCGGCCTGGTGCGCGTAATTGAGCGCCTCAGCCAGCTTGAGGCCGATGGTTGCCGCCACCTCGGAAGGCATCCGCCCCACCGGCTGCATCAGGTCGCTGAGAGTCTCTCCGCGGATGTACTCGGTGACGATGTAGCACTCAGAGGAGTCGGTACCGGAGTAGTCGTAGATCTCCAGGATGTTCTCGTGCCGGAGACGCTCGATGGCCCGCGCCTCCCGCGCGAATCGCTTCCGGTTCCGGGTCGAGGACGAAAGGTGCGGGTGGAGCACCTTGATCGCCACATCCCGGTTCAAGGTGGTGTGGCGCCCCAGGTACACGGTCGCCATGCCGCCTTCGCCGACCTTCTGGACAACCTCGTATTTGTCGAGGACGGTTCCGATCAATGGACCGCTCCGGCGTGGCCGAACCAGAGCATAACCGCCCGCGCTGCCGTACGTCCCCGCGAGGATGCGCTCCGAAGAGCGGAGTGCAGTCCTTGCGGAGCTGCGGTGGGGAGGTTGCTTCGGTCGACCAACCAGGACAAGGAGCACCTCGCGAGGACGGGAAGGATGGAGCCCCTGAATTTCGGACCCGCGGAGATCGTGGCCGTCGCGCTGGCGACCCGTATCATCCTCTCCGTTGCCCTGGTTCGGTTCGGGGCGAGTCCACGACCCGCGCCCCGCTCCGCCCCGCGACCGCACTCGAGAGAAACCCACGGATAGCCCCCACGGGCCGCCTGTCGGCAGCCAACCCCCTTGTCCGTCCGCGGAGAGTGACTACGCTCCACGGACAGCCCAATCCCAGAGGACGACATGGCCTTCGAAAACCCCACCGATCCGGGCAGCGTGAATCTCCCTGCGAGCCTGGAGGTGCCGGTGCTCGCCATCCGCAACACCGTGATCTTCCCGGTCCTGGCCTTCCCGATCAACGTGGGAAGGCCGAAGTCGGTCAAGGCAGTGGAGGAGGCGCTGCAGGGCTCGGAGAAGCTGCTGGGGATCTTCGCCCAGCAAGAGGCGAAGGTCGAGGATCCCACCACCGACGAACTGTACCAGGTCGGCACCGTGGTGAAGATCCTCAAGACCGTGAAGGTCCCGGGGAACAAGCTGAACGTCATCATCCAGGGAATCGCCCGGGTGAAGGTCGATGACTGGACCGAGACCGACGAGGTCCTCCGCGCCCGGGTCGACACCATGCTCTCCGAGGAGGTGCGCTCGGCCGAGATCGAGACCCTCACCCAGACGCTGCGCGACCTCGCCCAGAAGATCATCGACCTGTCGCCGCAGATCCCCGCAGAGGCCTCGTTCCTGGTCCGCTCCATCGACGAGCCGGGGGTCCTGGCAGATATCGTGGCCTCCAACCTGAACATCCCCCCCGACGAGAAGCAGGACCTCCTCGAGACCTTCGACATCCACGAGCGAATCGAGAAGGTCATCGCGCTGCTCAACAAGGAGATCCAGGTCCTGGAGCTGTCCAACAAGATCCAGACCGAGGTCAAGGGCGAGATGGACAAGGCGCAGCGCGAGTATTTCCTGCGCGAACAGCTCAAGGCCATCCAGAAGGAGCTTGGCGAGGTCGACGAGCGCCAGGAGGAGTTCGAGGAGCTCAAGCGGGCCATCAAGCGCGCCAAGATGCCCAAGGAGGTGGAGAAGATCGCCTTCAAGGAGCTCAAGCGCATGAGCCGCATGAGCCCGGGGGCCGCGGAGTACACCGTCTCGCGGACCTACCTGGACTGGCTCACCGAGCTGCCCTGGTCGGTGACCAGCAAGGACCGCTTGGACATCAACGAAGCCGAGGAGATCCTTGATGAGGACCACTACGGCCTCAAGAAGCCCAAGAAGCGGATCCTGGAGTTCCTCGCCGTCCGAAAGCTCAAGCAGGACATGAAGGGCCCGATCCTGTGCCTCATCGGCCCTCCCGGCGTCGGTAAGACGTCGCTGGCGAAGAGCGTCGCCCGGGCACTCGGACGCAAGCTCATCCGCATCTCTCTGGGTGGTGTGCGCGACGAGGCCGAGATCCGCGGGCACCGCCGCACCTACATCGGGTCCATGCCCGGCAAGATCATCAAGGGAATGAAGCGGGCTGGCACCAACAACCCGGTGTTCGTGCTGGACGAGATCGACAAGCTCGGCGCCGACTACCGCGGAGACCCGTCCTCGGCCCTGCTCGAGGTGCTCGATCCGGAGCAGAACGACTCCTTCTCGGACCACTACCTGGACGTGACCTTCGACCTCTCCAAGGTCCTGTTCATCTCCACCGCGAACATCCCGGACACCATCCCCGGACCGCTTCGCGACCGTATGGAGACCATCCGACTCCCCGGGTACACCCACAACGAGAAGGTCCAGATCGCCCTTCGGTACCTCATTCCGGAGAACCTGGAGGAGCACGGTCTCACCGAGGAGCACATCGAGATTCCCGGCGAGACCCTCGACAGGATCATCGAGAGCTACACGCGGGAGTCGGGCGTCCGCAACCTGAAGCGGGAGATCGCGGGCCTGTGCCGCGCGGTCGCCAAGCAGGTGGCCGCCGGCGAGGTCGACAGCAAGGTGGTCGTGGACATCGAGAAGCTCGAGGAGTTCCGCGGCCCCATCTACTTCTTCAAGGAGGTCGCGGAGCGGACCGGGGTGCCCGGGGTCGCCACCGGGCTCGCCTGGACCGCCACCGGCGGGGACATCCTGTTCATCGAAGCCACCAAGATGAAGGGCAAGGGCAATCTCACCCTCACCGGCTCCCTCGGTGAGGTGATGAAGGAGTCGGTCAGCGTGGCGCGTTCCTTCGTGAAGTCCACCGCAGCCAGCTTCGGCATCGACGAGGACCTGTTCGATCAGATCGACCTTCACGTGCACGTGCCAAGCGGCGCCATCCCCAAGGACGGCCCGTCCGCCGGCGTCACCATGATCACCGCCCTCACCTCGCTGCTCACCGGGCTCAAGGTCGATCCGCACGTGGCGATGACGGGCGAGATCACGCTGCGCGGCGCCGTGCTTCCCGTGGGCGGCGTCAAGGAGAAGGTCATCGCGGCACACCGGGCCGGGATCACCAAGATCGTCCTCCCGAAGAAGAACGAGAAGGACCTCCTGGACGTTCCCAAGGAGATCAAGGAAGTGATGGAGTTCGTATTCGTCGAGCGGATGGAGGAGGTCCTCGACGTCAACCTGGGGGCCAAGAGGATCGCCCAGCTACGTCAGGACCTGGCGCTCCGGAAACAGGCCGGTACCGCGGAGACGGAGAAGACCCGCCCCGAGGCGCAAGCCTGAGAACGTCGCGATAGGCGCCATGAGGGGCTCCCCAACCCAGGGGCGTCCGCAGTCGGCATCCCGCACCGCGTCGGGTTACCCGCGTGCGATGAATCTCCGCCCATTCAAGCGCGTCCTGGTCGCGAACCGGGGTGAAATCGCCGTCCGGGTGATCCGCGGGGCCCACGAGCTCGGGCTGGAAGCGGTGGCCGTGTTCTCGGACGCCGACCAGAGGGCCCTCCACGTGCGCATGGCAGACAGCGCGTGGCGCATCGGCCCGCCGCCCTCTTCGGAGTCCTACCTGCGCGCCGACCGCCTCCTGGACGTCGCGGAGCGGGCCGGATGCGATGCCATACACCCCGGGTACGGGTTCCTGTCCGAGAACGCCGAGTTCGCCCAGGCGGTAATGGATGCGGGCCTGGTGTGGGTGGGGCCACCTCCGGATGCCATCGCCTCCATGGGGTCGAAGACCGCGGCGCGCACCGCCATGCACCAGGCGGGCGTCCCGGTGGTGCCTGGCACCCTGGATGCCCTCGACTCCGACGACGAAGCCCTCCAAGTCGCTCGCGACATCGGCTTTCCCGTAATGCTGAAGGCGTCGGCCGGCGGCGGCGGGAAGGGGATGCGCATGCTGGAGCGGGAGGAGGATCTCCCCGGTGCCCTGATGGCTGCGCGCTCCGAGGCAAAGAAGGCCTTCGGAAACGACGCGATCTACATCGAGAAGGTCATCGCCCATCCGCGGCACGTCGAGATCCAGGTGCTCGCGGACGCACACGGCAACGTGATCCACCTCTTCGAGCGGGACTGCAGCATCCAGCGTCGGCACCAGAAGGTCTTCGAGGAGACGCCGTCCCCCGCCCTGGACGAGGCGACGCGACAGAAGATGGCCTCGGCAGCAGTCCGGGCGGCGGAGGCGGTGGAGTACGTCGGTGCTGGCACCGTCGAGTTCCTCCTCGGCGCCGATAGGCAGTTCCACTTCCTCGAGATGAACACCCGCCTGCAGGTGGAGCACGCAATCACCGAGGAGATCACCGGCATCGACCTGGTCCACGCCCAGTTCCGGGTGGCCGCCGGCGAACCGCTGTGGTTCACCCAGGAGGGGGTGCACCCGCGCGGCCACGCGGTGGAGTGCCGCATCTACGCCGAGAACGCACTGGCCGGGTTCCGGCCATCTCCCGGTCTACTGCTGGGGTACCGCGAACCCGGTGGGCCCGGAATCCGGTTGGATAGCGGCGTCATCGAGGGGGTTGAGGTCCCGGTCCACTACGACCCCATGGTGGCCAAGCTCATCGCCTGGGCCCCCGATCGGGAACAGGCCCTGGATCGGGCCCGCCGCGCCCTGCGCGACTACCGGGTGGTGGGCATCCCCACCTCCATCCCGTTCTTCCTGGCGCTGCTGGACGATCCCGACTTTCGGCGTGGCACCTACGACACGGGCTTCATTCGGAAGGAGTGGCTCGAGGAGCACCTCACCGCGCCCGACGATAGCGAAGAGCTGGCCGCAATCCTCGCAGCCATTGCGCGCTACGAGTGTGACATCGCCCACCGTGCCCCGAACCACGGCTCGAACGGGTTCTCCTCGGCGTGGAAGTGGGGCCCTCGGTGGAAGACGCTGTTCCTGGGGGGCCAATGAACTACCAGGTCACCATCAGAGGTCGGACCCGCGACATCACGGTCCAACCGACCCAGGGGGGTGGATGGCGGGTATCGGTCGACGGCGGCCCGGAGCGGGTCCTGCTGGGCGGTCCGGTGGGTGGGGCGGAGTGGCAGCTTCGGAACGGAGACGAGGTCAGGACGGTGGGCCTCGCCGCAAAGGACGGTGACGCGCACCTCCAGATCGACGGCCACCCCATGCTGGCGAGGGTGGTCGACCCACGGCGGGATGCGCTCGCCCTGGGTGCCGCCGGCAGCGAAGGGGTGGTGATCACCGAGATGCCGGGCGTCATCGTGCGCCTCCTGGTGGCACCTGGTGACCACGTGGACGAAGGCCAGCCGGTGATCGTGGTCGAGGCCATGAAGATGGAAAACGAGCTCAAGGCCTCCGCCGACGGCGTCGTCTCGGTGGTGCACGTGCAACCCGGAGAGCATGTGGAATCTGGAGCCATGCTCCTGACCATCGACGCCGCGGAGGCGGGTTGAGCGACGATCGCCGCGAGGACGTGCGCCGCTGGCGAGAGACGGTGCGTGCGAAGGCCCTGGCCCACACGCCCGAACGGCCCCGCCTGGTCCGCTCTGGCGGGCAGCCGCTGCAGGACCTGTACACCGACCTCGACACGGGGCGGGAAGAAGACATCGGGTTCCCAGGGGAGCACCCCTTCACCCGCGGAATCCAGCCGACCATGTACCGGGGCAGGCTCTGGACCATGCGGCAGTACGCGGGGTTCGGGTCCGCGGCCGAGTCCAACCGCCGCTACCGCTACCTGCTCTCCCAGGGCACCACCGGGCTTTCGGTGGCCTTCGACCTCCCCACCCAGATGGGGTACGACTCCGACGACGAGATGGCCCTGGGGGAGGTCGGCCGAGTCGGCGTGGCCATCGACTCCATCGAGGATATGCGCACCCTGTTCTCGGGCATCCGCCTCGGGGACGTATCGACGTCGATGACCATCAACTCCACGGCCGCCACCTTGTTGGCGCTGTACGTGGCGGGGGCCAGGGAGCAGGGGGTGGACCCTGCCTTGCTGCGCGGCACCATCCAGAACGACGTGCTCAAGGAGTACATGGCGCGCGGGACCTACATCTACCCCCCGCGGGCCTCCATGCGGATCACCACCGACATCTTCCGCTGGTGCGCAGCGCACGCGCCACGGTGGAACACCATCTCCATCTCCGGCTACCACATTCGCGAAGCGGGCAGCACCGCCGCCCAGGAGCTGGCGTTCACCCTTGCCGACGGCATCGCGTATGTGCAGGGCGCCCTGGAGGCGGGGCTCGAGGTCGATGTCTTCGCACCGCGGCTCTCCTTCTTCTTCAACGCCCACAACAACCTGCTGGAAGAGGTCGCGAAGTACCGCGCCGCGCGCCGGATGTGGGCGCGGATCATGCGGGAGCGTTTTGGCGCTCAGCGTCCGGCGAGCTGGCGGCTCCGGTTCCACACGCAGACCGCTGGCTCCACCCTGACGGCCCAGCAGGTCGATAACAACGTGGTGCGGGTGACACTGCAGGCCCTCGCGGCGGTCCTCGGGGGAACACAGTCGCTGCACACCAACAGCCGGGACGAGGCCCTGGCGCTGCCCACGGAGGACAGTGTCCGCCTGGCCCTTCGGACGCAGCAGATCATCGCGCACGAGTCTGGCGTGGCGGACGTCGTGGACCCCCTGGGCGGATCGTGGGCCATCGAACGCCTCACCGACGAGATCGAGGAGGAGGCGGGCTCCCTGATCGCCGAGATCGACGATCTCGGAGGCATGGTCGCCGCCATCGAGCAGGGTTTTCCCCAACAGGAGATCCACGCCTCTGCCTACGCCACCCAGCTGGCCATCGAGCGCGAGGAGCAGAAGGTGGTGGGGGTGAACTGCTTCACCGTGGACGAAGACGCGAAGCCGCCGCTGCTGCGCTTGGACCCCGAGCTGGAACAAGGGCAGATCGCGCGGGTCCGTGCGGTACGGGAGCGGCGCGACACCGTCGCTGCCGAAGATGCGCTGGACGCCCTGAAGAACACGGCGGCGGGCGACGACAACCTCGTACCGCCCATCCTCGATGCGGTGGAGGCGTACTGCACCTTGGGCGAGATCGCCCATGCGATGCGCGAGGTGTTCGGAGTCCATCGCGAGATCACCGGGGTCTGATGCTCCCGGTCGCGCCACCCCCACCCCCGCCGCCCCCCGCCTGGATCGCCCCCCATCCCTGCCGCGCTCCTGCGTGGCGCGACGGACGGCCCGCCTCCATCGACTCGGTCACCTCCGACGTCTACCCGCTGCGCGTGCACTGGGGACCCGGCGGCGACCCGTCCAAGGCCGCGGAAATCCTCGAATACCTGGAGCTCGCGTGGGCCGTGCAGGTCGATCAGCTCGGCTTCCGCCCACCGACCCTGCCCGACGACGCCGCGGGCCCGGAGTTGGACGTGTACCTGGCCCCGGTGGGGGCGTACCAGGCCTGGGTGGACCCCATCTCCTGGGAGGACGTGACGCCGGGGGACGGCTACAGCTCGGCGCCGGTGTACGTGGTCATCGACGAGGACCTTCCGGAGGAGTGGATCCCCACCTACACCGTCCACGAGTTCAACCATGTGCTCCAGTTCGCGACCGACTTCACCGAGACCGCCCTGAACTTCTGGGAGGCCACCGCGGTCGCGGCGCAGAAGTGGACCCTGGACGTTGATGGGCGCTGGGACCTGGACGTACCCTACTTCCAGGAGGCCCCCTGGGCACCCACCCTGGTCGGTGACAGCTACTATCTCTGGAGAGAATACGAGGTCGGGTGGACCTTCGAGTACGGTGCCGCCCTCTGGATGCTCCACCTCGACGAGGTCCTCGGAGACGGCGATGGTTCGGTGGGGCCGGCCCTGTGGGAGGCGGCCGCCAACGAGGGGTGGGGAGACGAACCCGACGCAGTGGACGCGATCCTCGCGGTCTCCGGCCAGGACCTCGGTGCCATGCTGAACGGGGTAGCGCGCTCCCGCTGGCTCACCGGGGAGAACTGGGACGCGCGGGGATTGGCCGACGCGGCCGGCTGGGATGAGGAGCGGGCCGTTCCGATCGAGACCGAGTTGACGGCAGCGGACCTCCCGGTCCACCTCGGTTTCGAGCACGGCCCCATGATCACCGGCCAAGCCTTCGTGACGCTCGACGCCACCGAGATCGACGCGGATCTCGTGATCGGCGCGACGTCGTCCCGAGGCCTGCAGTCCGGGTTGCTGGTGCTCGCCTGGCACATCGACGGCACGACTGCGGAGCACACCGCCGTAGGTACGACCGCCGCGATCCGCCTGGATTCGTCCGACATCGAGCGGCTGGTCATCGCGGTGAGCAACCTGGGTCCTATGGGGTGGGACGGTAGCGACTACCCCTACGTGCCCGGCGACCAGGTGCTCCACGTCCGAACGGATGCCGAAGGGGAGGGGACCAAGCCCTGTGGTTGTGACACCAGCAGCCCGAAGATGTGGACACCGTTTCTGCTGTCCCCGCTCGTGCTGGCGCGCCGCCGCCGCGTCACCCCACCGCAGTAGACCGACGTTTGCCGGGCACGTGGGCCTGGGGTAGGAATCCGGGTCTTCAGCGCCCACCTCGGAGGACCATGCTCGGACTGGGACTGGGCGAAATCCTTGTCATCTCGGCGCTGGTGCTGGTGGTGGTCGGTCCCGAGCGACTGCCCAAGCTCATGCGGCGGGCGGGGCAGGGCTATGGACAGCTCCGCCGGGCCGCGGACGACCTGCGCCGCGCCTTCATGCTCGAGGCGGACCGGGGCGACGCGGAAGAGCGCTATCGCAAGCTGATGGAGCGGCGGGAGGAGAGCAAGGACGCCCACAGGAAGGCGAGGGAGAGCGCAGGGGCGGGCACCGTCCCCCAGGAACGGGGCCACCCACTCTCAGAGGCCAAGGAGTTCGAGGCACCACACTCCGCCGATCCCGACGCCGCCACCGATCCCGGTGCCGTCACCGATCCCGACGCCACCACCGATCCCGGTGCCATCACCGATCCCGACGCCGCCCCCGATCCCGATACCGCCACATCCGACCTCACCGGGGGAGGCAAGCCGTGATCGGTGCCGAGCCCCCAACCGACGAGGTGGAAGAGCAACGCATGCCCCTGATGGACCACCTGCGGGAGCTTCGCTACCGCCTGGTGGTCTCGGGACTGGCCCTCGCGGGCGGCATGGTCATCGGGATGCCTCTGGCAAACCCGGTGTTCGCCCTGCTCACCGCGCCCATGCGGCTGATCTTCAAGGATGCGGATTCCTACCCGGGAATCGACGCCTTCTACCTGACGGTGACCGGACCCATCCGGAACCTGCTGCCCGCGTCCCTCACCGAGGTGACCATCGAGGGCACCCTGGCGCTCACCACCTCCCCGATGGAAGGGGTCTACACCTGGCTGCGGGTCGCCCTGCTCACCGGCGGGCTCCTCGCCTCCCCGATCATCGCCTACCAGGGGTGGAACTTCGTGGCGCCAGGCCTGTACAAGACCGAGAAACGGGTGGTGATGCCCCTGGCCCTGACGTCGTCCTTCCTGTTCGCCCTCGGGGCGACTTTCGCATTCCTGGTGCTGCTGCCCGTGGCCTTCCCCTTCTTCTTGCAGGTGGTGAAGGCCACCCCCGTCCTCTCCATCGACGGATATCTCCGCGCCGTCGCGCGCATGTTGATTGCCTTCGGCATCTGCTTCCAACTGCCCGTGGTGGTCTGGTTCCTTGCCCGCATCGGGCTCATCGACCACCGCGACATGGTGGGAGGCTTCCGCTACGCCATCGTCGGCCTGTTCGCGGTCGCGGCGATCATCACCCCCCCAGACATCCTCACCCAGATCATCCTCGGGATACCGCTGGTGAGCTTGTACGGGCTGAGCATCGGGGTGGCGTGGTGGTCGACCACCAAGGTCCGCGACGACGAAGCTAACGGGGCGACTTGAGCAGCCCAGGGAACTTGTTGCCCGCGTTCGGGTCGATGCCCCGGTACTGGTTCATCGCCGCGGTGAACGTCACCGTCCAGCTCATATTGGGCAGGTACACCCGTCCGTCCTGGGCGATGAGCTGCTCGGGGGGATTTGGGAAGGGCCCAGCCAGCTTGAAGGCACGCACCACACAGTCGTCCAGCTCTCGGACGCCCGCGGGCTCGGAGATGACGATGTCCTCGAGGCTGCCATTCGCGTCCAGCACCGTCAGGACCTCGGTGGTGTAGCGCGGCTTGGCGATGCGAACCGACCGAGGCAGGTTGTTCAGGTTCTGCTCCCAGTAGAAGTTCACCAGCCGGCGGATGCGGAGCAGATAGGAGGCGAAGAGCACGTCCTTGGTGTTGAGCTGGGTGAGTTCACCCCGCTCTTCGAGAAGCAGGTCGTTCTGTGGCGCTCCCGCGAGCACGGAGTGTTGGTGTGACGCCGGCACCGGGTCCTGCAGCCCCTCGCGGTTGGTGAGCATCCACGGTGAGCGGAGGGCGGCAAAGGCCCCATCGCGATCCGGTTCGAACCGCTCGTTGCCCGGCTGGGCTCCGGTGGAAGGCTGCTCTACGTTCAGGTCGACCAGGGCCTCGTACTCCATCCTCTCGTCGTCGGAGTACCGGGGTGCCACCACCTCGGGGTTGATCTTGAACAGCTCGGACCGGGTCTCCTCCTCGACGATGGTGTCGTACTCGGCGAGGTACTCCGCATCTTCCGGACGCTCCGGTTGCTTGGGCTTCGCCGTCTCCACCAGCTGTCCCTCGAGGTCGAAATCGTCCTGTTCTTCCTCCTCCTCGTCTTTGTCCGGTAGCGGCTGCAGCACCACCATGGCGAGGGGTATTGAGTCATCCGGGCTTCGCGCAAAACGCGGCAGCGCACGTCCAACGCCATACCCGAGGAGCAGGTGGACCAGTAGCGCGACCCCCAGGAAGAGGAACCAGCGGGAGACCCGACCGTTGCCCCGCGGGTGGAAGCTCATTGGACGTCCGCCACGATGAGCGGATTTCGGTAGTGGAAGGTGATGCGCTGAAGCACCCTTCGGATGCGCACCTCGCGCGGGAACCGCGGCATGCGCCGGGGCACCGAGCGCAGCGCGAGAAGATCGAGACCCGGATGACCGGAGGACTTCACCAACTCGAGGTTCGAGGTCCGGCCGTTGCGAACCACGGTGAACGCGATGGTCACATCGCCCTGAATCCCCCGAGCCCGTTCGTCGGGGTCGAGATCCTGGGCACGCCACAGCTCATTGACAGCCTCGTGGACTCGTTCCGTGTAGCGCCCCAGCGGAGTTTCCGCGGCATCCACCCAGGAGACCCGGTCGAGGTCGTACGCCTCGTCGACCACGGCCTGCGGCGAGGTGGGGACCGCGCCCTCGAAGCTCCGAGCACCCGCATGGGCTGCACGCGGCTGCAGGGCCGAGCGGTCGCGACCACCCCATCCCAGGGCCTCGCGCAGGTCCTCTACCGGATCGGAGGCGCCCGCCTGCGACTGGCGGCCCGTCGCCTCCTTGGGAATCTCGGCCTCGGTCGGGAGCGCGGCTTCATCCGCGTCCGCCGCGGTCCCTCCCCGATCCGAGGACTCCCCTGGG
>JAFDJI010000967.1 GCA_019307545.1 Deltaproteobacteria bacterium
GAGGTCGGGGGGCACGTCCACCTCGAGCTGGATGCCACGGGCTTCCAGGTGGGTGCGGAAAGCATCGACCGCGGTCTGGATGACCTGTCCGGGGTCCACTGGACGGAGGGTGTATCGCTTCACCCCCCGCTCGATGGCGGCGAAGTCGAGGACGTTGTCCACCAGCCGGCTCAGACGCTCGGCCTCGTGGACGATCGCATCGTAGTGCGCACGGCGATCGGCTTCGTCGCGCGTCAGGTCGAGCTGTAGGGCCTCTGCCTTCAGCCGGATGTGGGTGATGGGTGACCGCAGCTCGTGGGAGACGTTCGCCGCAAAATCGGTCTTCATCACGGCCATCTCGAGCTCACCACCCATCAGCCTCAGGGAGAGCAGCACCCCGAGGATGCTCATGCCCACCGCGAGCCCGATGATGACCAGACGGGTGTTGACCATCTGGCGCTTCTGGTCCAAGACGGACTCCGGGTCCTTCAACCCGACCACCACCTTGTGGAAGGGGGCCCACCTCTCCAGGGTTCGGCTGCGGAGCGCGTTCGGAGGTGTCGGGTCGTCCCGAGCGAGGATCTGGGCGAAGATATCCGCGTCTGCGCGGCTGATGCGGAGGAGGTCGGCGCGCAGATCGGCCACGATGGCGTCGTAGTCGAAGGAAAAGGCGTACAGGCTTTGTCCGTCCCACAGGGTCGCCCACAGCGTCCCGGACTCCGACCGGGCGTAGTACTTGAATTCGCCCGAGTCCACGCGGACCGGGTCGCCGGCGAACAGCTCCAGCTCGTCGATGAGCTCTCCCGCCCAGAAGAGCTGGCTGGTGCGCTCGTTGAGGCGGATGCGGGACCGCCCGATCCAGTCCGGGTCCGCGAGCCCTTCCAGGCGTGCCAACGCCTGTCGTGCAACCGCTGCCTCCCGCGGCCGGCCGACGGTCCATCGGTCGGACAGGATCTGCTCGACCAGGGCTTCAAGCGCGACCTTGGCTACAACGGGTTCCCGCTCGAGGGCGATTTCGGCGCGCTTGATCGCTGCGAGGTCCCCGATGCGGAAACCCCACCGGTCGCGGGTGTTCGCGTAGTCCGCGTAGACGTCCGCGAAGGCTCGGAGGGCCTCCCGCTCCCGGCCATCTCGCCACAGCGCACGCGCTGCCGCGAACTCCGCTTCGCCGGCATGGGAGGGATCGTGGACGGCATCGGCGGCGCGTCGGTACGCTCGCGCCGCCTCTGTGTAGTCGCCTGTGTACTCGAGCCGGGCTCCCTGGGTCCACTGGCGGCGGAAGAAGGTGGAGGGCTCGCTTACCGAAGTGGCTTCCGGCAGCGAGAAGGGTGCCACAAGCTGCCCTTCGACATCGAAGCGGAACGCCGCGCGCAGGTAGGGGGACAGTTCCGCGAGGTTGGCAAGGGGGGATTCGCCGCCCAGGAGGCGGTCCGTGGTCCTGGTCTCGAAGTGTGTGAAGGCCTCCTTCAGCTCTTGGGCCACGTCGCTGGCGATGGTCTCGGCACGGCGCTCCAGGTCGGCGTCGAGTTGGAGTTCCACCGCGCTGCTGGACGAAAGGGCGATGTAGGCGAGCAGCCCCGCGGGTACCATCACGGAGATCCCGAACAAAGCTGCGAATCGGAAGAACTGCCGGAAGTTCCGCAGGCTGCCGAGCGTTTGCGCCTCGCTCCCCCGCAGGGACAGCGTCCGGGCGAGGGTGCGCAGAGGCCATGATCCTGACCGCGCCATACCGGGGAATGATGCACCGGCGGAGGCGTTGGGTCGAGTCGCCCCATCGTAGACGGATCGGATAGCGGAGTAGAACCATGCGCAGAGTCGACATCGCGGTGCTGGTTTTCTTCGCGATCGGGCAACCGGGATGCCGCTGCCGGTCGGGCGAACCTGCGCCCCCACCCTTGCCTCACTTCCACGGCTGGGCGCGCCTGGTGGACAAGGCCGCCCTCGGGGAGATCGAGGACGCCGCCCCCATTGCCCGGGACCTCACCGAGGGGCGACAGGGCACTGTCGAGGGACCGGCCGCAGCGGCGGGCAGCGGAAAGGTCGG
>JAFDJI010000968.1 GCA_019307545.1 Deltaproteobacteria bacterium
CGCCGTACCGGCGCGCCACCCTTCACCTACGAGACCGAGACCCCGATCTCCAGCTTCCCGCTCATCGCGGTATCCCTGGCCTATGAGCTGGAGATCGCCGGGCTGATCCGACTCCTGGAGATGGCCGGTATCCCCGCGCTCCAAGCGGAGCGCGGTCCCCGCGATCCCGTGATTCTCCTCGGCGGCCCCCTCACCTTTTCCAACCCCCTCCCCGCGGCCCCCTTCGTGGACGCCATGCTGATCGGCGAGGCGGACGAGACCGCGCTCCCTGCGGTACAGGCCCGATTCGACTGCGACACGCGCGATGCCTGGCTGGATGCGGTCGGGGCGCTGCCCGGGGCCTTTCTTCCGGAGCGGCATGGCACCACCCTGCCTCCGGTTGCCCGGGCCTCCGATGCCCTCCTCCCCGCCAGGAGCGTTCTGCTCTCCCCCGATGCCGAGCTCTCCAACATGTTCCTGCTGGAGGGGGAGCGTGGCTGCCATCGCCAGTGCACCTTCTGCGTCATGCGCCGCGCGCCGGATGGAGGCATGCGATGGGTCACTCCAGAGCGGATCCTCTCCCTGATCCCCGACTACGCGACGCGAGTGGGCCTGGTGGGCGCCGCCATCTCCGACCACCCGAAGCTCCCGGAGCTGCTCGA
The DNA here is from genome assembly GCA_019307545.1 of Deltaproteobacteria bacterium. Classification (GTDB taxonomy): domain Bacteria; phylum Myxococcota_A; class UBA796; order UBA796; genus JAFDJI01. The sequence continues at coordinate 642 of JAFDJI010000968.1, forward strand.
TTCCCTGGTTGCGAGTGGGCGGGGCATCGGGGTGAGCTCGTTGCGCGCGGACCGGGTGGCGCGACGGCCCCGGATAGCAGAGCTGCTGCGGGAGAGCGGCGCGCGCACCCTCACCGTGGCCTCGGACGGGGCCAGCCAGCGACTGCGGAACGCGATCTCGAAGGGCACCACCGAAGCGCACCTCGTCTCCTGCGCTCGAATCGCGGGCAAGCTCGGATACGACGTGCTCAAGGTCTACATGATGCTCGGCCTGCCGGGAGAAGAGGACGACGACATCGACGAGTTGGTGGACTTCACCGTAGAGCTGACGCGTCATGCGCGGGTTTCGCTGGGCGTCGCTCCCTTCGTGGCCAAGCGGCACACCCCTCTGGACGGGGTGCCGTTCGCCGGGATCAAGACCGTGGAGCGACGCCTCAAGAAGCTGGTGCGGGGACTGGGGGGGAAGGCCAAGGTCCGATCCACGTCCGCGCGTTGGGCATGGGTGGAGTATCAGCTGGCACAGGGTGGGCCCGAAGCGGGCCTGGCGGTGCGAGCTGCCCTTCGCGCGGGTGGGCGGTTCGCGGACTACCGGCGCGCCCTGCTGGCCAACGACACACACCCGTCCCGCGACCGCCGCCCGACGCTCCCTCACACGTAGTACGCTTCCGCCATGCCCTTCCCCCTCACCCTGGCCGAGCACACCTGGAAGGACGGCCCCGAGCTCCTCGCGGCGGTCCTCGCGGACGCGAAGGCTGGGGGAGGTCAGGTGGTGGCGGGGCACGGTCCGTCGCACTGGCTCGGTGACCTGGTCGACCAAGGGGCGCTGGAGCCCGAACTCGCGGTGGGACTGGTGGCGGCGCTGCTACAACAGCGTGGGGACGCGGGCGCCGTCTCGGAGGCGGCTCGCCTCGCCGTGCAGCTCGGTCGCGACGAGCTCGGCGAGTTGGTGGTGATGTCCCTCGACGCCTTCGATACCGCCCTGCTGCTCACCGCCGACCCGCTCCACTCCGGCGCCTCGGTGGAAGATGCCCTGCTCACAGCGGCGGTCCAACTCGCCGACCTCGCCATCCCGGAGATGCGGGCCCAGTTGTTGCCCCGATTGCGCAACGCGGGGCTCACCGGCCTCGAGTGCCAGCTCCTGGCCCAACACGGCGACGAGAACGAAATCCGTCTCTGGCTTCCCGCAGTGCTCACGGAAGGGCTCCCCGATGGGGCCTCCGGGGCGCTCGTGGAGGGACTGGCGCGGGGTGGAGAGGAAACGGACGCGCTCCTCGACGTTTTGGAGGAGGCTGACCCCAGGGTTCGCGAGATGCTCTGGGAAGCCATCGCGCGTAGCGACCGTCGCAAGCAGCTTCAGAGCGTGGTCACGCGTCTGCATATGGGGGCGCAGGGAGAGGCCTAG
>JAFDJI010000969.1 GCA_019307545.1 Deltaproteobacteria bacterium
AGCACCGCCCGGCCCACGCTCTCCTGGGAGGCTTCGACCGACCCCGAAGGCGACCCGATCACCTATGGCGGCGAGGTGTCCCCTGCTGACGTCGCGAACACCGTCGTCTTCTCCCGCGGCGGGCTGACTGCGGTGGAGGTCGCCCTCGACCTCGATCTGGACGAAGACCACGACTACCAGTGGACGGCGTGGGCCACCGACGGCCTGTTCCGAAGTCCCGACGCCACCCTCCGGGGGTTCCGGGTGGACGTGGTCAACGTGGCGCCCGACCCCCCCACCCTGGTGGCTCCTCCCGATCTGGGTACCGTGGCCACCGCGACCCCGCGCCTGCAGTGCAACCGCGTGGTGGACCCCGACGAGGAGCCGGTCACCTACCGCTTCGTGGTGGGGCGCCTGGGCGACCCAGGTGCCGAGTTCACCAGCGCAGATCTCCCCGACCCCGGTGAGGGCGGCGGTCCGCTGACCTACGATCTGCCCGAGGCGCTGGAGGACGGCAGCAACTGGTGGTGGGACGCCGTCGCCACCGACGCACGCGGCGCATCCAGCACCCGCTCCGGACACTTCAGCTTCGCGGTGGACCTCGGCAACCAGCCGCCTCCGGCACCGGTCCTGCTGTCGCCGGTGGACGGCGAGGTGGTGACCGACAACCCGCCGACGCTGCGGGTCGAGACGGTGGCCGATCCCGAAGGGGCAGCGGTCACCTACCGCATCGCCCTTTCCCCGGACGACACCTTCGCGTCCGATACCACACTGGTCTTCGAGGACCTGGTCTCCGACGCGTCCGAGCTGTCCTTCGAGGTCCCGGTGCCCCTGGTGGAAGGGGATTGGTCCTGGGAGGTCGTCGCTTCGGACAGCGTGGCCGCAAGCACGCCGGCGCGGGCGACCTTCACCCTACGGGACTCCGAGGTGGACCTGGCGGCCGGCCGTTGCGGCTGCGGGTCGACCCCCGCCTCACCGACCTGGGCGCTCCTGCTCCTCACCCTTGCTGGGTTGCGTCGGCGCTGATGGACAGCATCTCGTCCCGGGCGAAGGCTGCGGAATCAGCGTCCCCGACAGGGTACGCGTCGTCCTGCCTGTTGGTGGTCCCCCCTTTGGCCAATCTGACCTGGCCTTCCCTCGGGGTGCACCAACTCCAGGCCTGCGCACGCGAAGCCGGCTTCCAGGTGGCGATCCTGTACATGAATGCTCTGTACGCCGCCATGGTCGACCCGGTGGTGTATGTCGCGTTGTGCAATGCCCCGATCCACTGGCTTCTCGGGGAGCGCCTCTTCGCCCGGGCCGCCTACGGCTCCCCGCCATTGGGCTACCGGACCGAGGGCTTCCTTGCAGAAGTGGACAACAACAACAGCGGGGTATCGGACCCGGTCGACCCAAGCGGTGCGGTCTTCGAGGGGCCCAACTTCCAATATGACCGGGACATTCTCTTCCGGGCCGAGGCCCATGCGTTCGTCCTCGCCGACGGCCTGGCCGCGGACATCGCCGCACGCGGGCATCGAATCGTGGGGGCGACCACCACCTTTGACCAGACCTCGGCTGGCATCGCGCTGCTCCAACGGATCAAGGCCGCGAACCCCGAGGCAATCACGGTGATGGGGGGCGCGAACTGCGACCAGGAGATGGCCGAGGGAGTGCGGTCCCTCACCGACGCGGTCGACTACGTGTTCTCCGGGGAGTCCGAGGCGGTGTTCGTTCCGTTCCTGCGCGCGTGCGACGCGGGGGAGCCCCCGCCGACCCCGATCATCCGGGGCACGCCCTGCACCGACCTGGATGCACTCCCCACCACCTCCTTCGCGGACTACTTCGCGCAAATCCCCCCGGAGTTCGGCGACGCCCCCTTGTGGGTGGCCTACGAGACCAGCCGCGGCTGCTGGTGGGGAGCGAAGCAGCACTGCACCTTCTGCGGACTCAACGGGCTGGGGATGGGCTTTCGCGAGAAGTCTCCGGACCGGGTCGTGGAGCAACTGCGCGCGATCCTCGGTGAGGCCCCCACCCATCGGGTGTGCATGACCGACAACATCATG
>JAFDJI010000970.1 GCA_019307545.1 Deltaproteobacteria bacterium
GAAGCGCTCGACGTCTTGGTCCTCCTCGAGGGAGGCTACCCGGAAGTGGCACCGTTGAAGGAGCTCGTTGGCGATCTGGCCGTTCTGCAGGGGCTCGATCGGCAAGGGGACAGCAAGGAGAATTGAGGGGCCACCGGCCCCCCGAAAGGGGACATTGCATGCGTCGTTTCGTACTGACATTCCTACTTTTCGGGATCTCGACGGCTGCCTTCGCGATTCCGCTTCGCTATGCGGAAGACCGCTCACCTGCGATCGTGAACCCGCTTTTCACCACCACGATGAGCGAGGCACGGCTGAGCGAGCTCGTGTTCGACGGCTTGTTCACCGACGATATGGAGCTGCAGTCCACCCCGCAGCTGGTGGAGTCCTACGAACTCTCGGACGACAAGAGGTCGCTCGTGCTCCACCTCCGGTCGGACATCCGATGGCACGATTCCGAGCCGTTGACCGCCAAGGACGTCGTCTTCACGATCAAGGCGATGCAGAACCCCCAGACGGCCTCCACGGAGCGCGGCCGGGTTGGCTGGATCCGCTCCGCGACCGTGGTGGACGAGCACACCGTGCAGCTCTACTTCCGCCGCGCAGAGCACCAGCCCGAGGACAAGCTGCACTTCAAGATCCTGCCAGCACACAAGTTCTCTTCCACGCAGGTGCAGCGCAGCGACTCGTTCCGGACGCGACCCATCGGCACCGGGCCGTTCATGCTGATCGGCTTCAACGACGACAACTCCATCACCATGCAGCGGAACGCCAGCTACCACCGGCCGGTGAAGCAGGACGAGGTGGTGATGCGGGAGGTCGCCGACAAGAACTACCAGGCGAAGCTCATCATCTACCAGTCCATCGAGGCCCTCGTCCGGGTTCTGCCCCGCGACCTGGCGGCACTGCAAGCGGACCGCAAGGTCGAGCTCTATCCCTACCAGACCAACTCCTGGTGGTACCTGGGTTTCAACAACAGAGGCTCCAAGCTGCGCGACCGCCGGGTCCGCGAGGCCCTACACCAGATGGTGGACGTCGAGGCCCTGCTGAAGCCAATCGGCACGGGACAGATCCTCAGTGGGCCCTTCGTGCCCTCGTCACCGTTCTACAACCACGACATTGGGCTTCAGAGACCCGACACCGACCAGGCCACCGCATTGCTGAACGAGGCCGGCTACTACCACGACGGTCGGCAGTGGACGCGCAACGGAGAGCCGCTCGTCCTCCGCCTGGCCGCCCCGGAGACCCTGGAGACGGCTCAAGACGTGGTGATCAACCTCCAGGCCCAGTTCAGGCGGGAGGGGATCACCATCGAGCCCGAGTTCCTGGGCGTCGCGGAGTGGAAGCAGAAGATCTGGCGTGATCGAGATTTCGACCTCATCCTGTCCCAGTGGTCGTTCGATCGCAGCGAGGACATCTACCAGCAGTTCCATTCCAGGGGCACGCGGAACTTCGTGGGGTACTCGAGCCGTCGGGTGGATGCCCTGCTCGACCAGGCGCGGAACACGACCGATCCACAGGAGAAGAAGGCGGCCCTCCGCGAGGTCCACGCGGTCATCGCGGGGGACGTGCCCATGATCTTCCTCTGGACCCTGGACAGCTACTCGGCGATGTCCGTCCGCGTGAAACAAGTCGTCGTGCACCCCTTCTACTTCTTCACCTGGGCACGCGACTGGTACGTCTACTGACCCCGCATCCGCTCGGACCCCCGGGCCCGGTGGGGGGGAGGTAGCCGTCGGTGCCGATTCGCGTCCTGGTCATTCGCTTCGGTGTTTTCGCCGTCACCCTCCTCGGGGCGGCCTCGCTGGTGCTCGCGCTGCTATGGGCCGCCCCGGGTGACCCGATCGACCTGATCCCCAATGGGGAGGAGTTGCGCCCGGTGCTCGAGGAGCAGTGGCAGCTCGATCGGCCAATCCCGGTCCGCCTCCTCCACTACCTGGGGAACGCGGTTCGCGGCGACCTGGGCACTTCCCTCACCTACCGGCCCGGGATGCCGGTGATGACCGTCATCGCCGCCCCGACGCTCCGGTCCCTGGGGTGGC
>JAFDJI010000971.1 GCA_019307545.1 Deltaproteobacteria bacterium
GCCCCCATCCGCGACCCAATCGCGGAGGTTGTCGAAGTGGGCCTGTGCGTACTGTTGATCGTTGTGGGTGGTCGCATCGCTGCCGCAGTTCGCGAACACCACGTCGTACTCGGCGAGTTTGTCCGGGTCGCCATACAGGTCGTTGGGGTGGAGGAAGTCGTCGTGGGGGACGCCCAGCCTGTCGATGAGCTGACCGACGTCGTCGTACTTGCCGAACATCACCGCCAGGCCCACGTCACCAGGGTCGAGGGGGACCGCGCCGAGGTCGGTCACGGCGTCTGCGGTCACCTCGAAAGTCGCGGAGCCGCCGTAGCGACCCTTGGTGACGGTCAGCTCGTGCTCCCCGGGCCGCAGGTCCAGGTGGAAGCAGCCCGCCTCGCCGCTCAGGGTCCATGCGAGCTGGTTGCCGACGGCCACCTCCACCTGTGCCCCCGCCAAGGGCACGCTGCCGGACGGGGAGGTCACCCGCCCCATCACGGTTCCCGAGGTGGCGAAGTCCGGTTGGTCTCCGAAGAAGGGCACCTGGGAGCAGTCGATCGAGGTCTCCTCGACCGTGTCCGTGTCCGTGTCCGTGTCATCGGCAATCGGGAAACAGCTGGCCAGCAGGGCCAGGGAGAGCAGGGTGCGGATCATGACGGCCTCCATGGTGGAGGGTCACTGCATCGACCGTGCCACCCCGCGATGCGTGGAATCCGAGCCTCGCCCTGGACAATGACCACCATCGTGGATGGTCGGTGTCGCCGATGGTGGACAGGTTTCCACGGTGCCAGGGGCGAGAATCCGCAGGGAGAGGGGCGGACCGCGGGCCCGCGGCGTTGGCAGCATCCATGCACTGCCAGTGGGCAACCCGGAGGCCCACATGAAGTGTTCATTGTTCCTGTTCGCACCGCTCCTGGCCGTCTCGGCCTGCTTCCCCGAACCCGACACCGCCGACACCGTCGACACCGCCGACACCGCCGACACGGCGTCGCCGGAGGAGTGTCCTGAGATGCCGGGGTTGGCCTACACCGCCCCCCGCCCCCCCAACGTGATGCTGGTCGTCGACCGCTCGGGGTCCATGGACTCACCTGGCAGCTGCGACCAGGAGCCGTGTCCGAGCAAGTGGGAGCAGCTCCTGGCCCTCGGCGGGTATTTGGAGGACGTCAAGCAGGCCAGCCGCCTTGGGTTGACCGTGTTTCCAGCGCCATACGGGTCCGATGCCTGTGGGGTGGACGGCGGGGTGCTCGTGCCGCTGACCGACAACCCCGATGTCGACCAGTGGATCCTGGGTCAGCTTGCTGCGCTCGTCCCTGCGGGGGGCACCCCCATGGCCGCGGCCCTGGACGAGGTGCGCGCGGTTGGCGAGTTGGACGACCCGCAGCGCGACAACGTGGTGATCCTGCTCACCGATGGAGAGCCCAACTGCACCTGCGGCGGGGCCACCGAGTGCGAGCGCGAGGCGGCGGTCGAGGCGGTGGCGCGGCTGGTGAACGATCCGGTGCCCGTCGAGCTGTACGTCATCGGGTTCGGCGCGTCGGCCCAGGCGGCGAGTGATACCCTCGCCGCGATGGCTCGGGCCGCCGAGGTGACCTCCGGTCCGGATAACTTCTACCAGACAGACACCGTCGAGGGGCTGCTCGAGCGGCTCTACCGGGTCGCCGCGAGCCTGCAACCCTGCGACATCGTGCTGGAGGAGGCGCCGCCCGCAGATGAGCTGCAGGTGTGGTTCAACGGACAGCGGCTCGCTCCCTGCACCGATTCAGCCTGCGTCGAGGGCTACGCGTACGATCCGGAGTCGGGCGTCGTCCAACTGGCTCCGGAGACCTGCCGAAGCGTCGCCGGCGATGAGTGCCCGGACCTGTGGTTCAAGTGGCAGCCGGTGCGCGACTGCGACAACTCCAAGGCTCCCTGAACAACCTTCCCGCTCCCGCTCCCGCTCCCGTTCCCGCTCGTGGTCTTCAGGGAGCCGGGAACGGGAGCGGGAGCGGGATGGGGAACGGGATTGGAGCTACACCACCCCAAGGAGCTTCCACACCCC
>JAFDJI010000250.1 GCA_019307545.1 Deltaproteobacteria bacterium
CGGCCACCCCCGCGCCGACCCCTACCGCCACGCCGGCCCCGTCCGCACCGCCGCCCGTCAGGGAAGTCACCCCCACGCCGACGCCGGTGACGCCACGCCCGCAACCGGTGACCTCTCCTGCGCCGGAACCCGCGCCGGATCCCACCCCGGCTCCCGCCCCGGTCGTTCGACCCGAGCCCAAGCCGCCGGCGCCGGCTCCGAAACCCAAGCCCACGCCCTCGTCCGGCACGGCCCCCAGCTTTGCCGGTCTCTGGGTGGGGAAGGCGGGTGATCAGGCCTTCCTGCTCCGTATCGACGAGCACACCACCTCATCGGTGACGGGAACCGCGGAGCTACGCACCGCGAATGGCTGGCAACGGCTCGCGGTGAGCGGGCGGTTCGCGGGGGGGGCGCTCACCCTTTCCGGCTCGGATGGCCTGATCCTGGCTGGCACCATTCGAGAGGACACCGGAAACGGATCCATCATGCCCGAGGGCGGCGAGCCCCTCGCGTGGTCGGTGCGTCGAAACTGACGCCGGGCTTCTCGGCGGAGGCTCTCCACCCTCCTCGCCGCCTACGGCGTTCCCCTGCGTCGCGCTCGCGCGACGCGGGGCCCCATGCCTCGAAGCGGCGCGTACGGGTTGGAGTGCCTCCGCCGGGGCTCGGCTTCGCATCGCCGTGGATGGGAATGGGGCGGCTGACGGCTTAAAGCTCGCCGGCCAGTGCGACAGGCTGCCGGCTACTCTTCGGCGCTGTCCGCTTGGAGCTGCCCTTCGGCGCTGTCCGGCTGGAGCTGCCCTTCGGCGCTGTCCGGCTGGAGCTGCCCTTCGGCGCTGTCCGGCTGGATCTCCCCTTCGGCGCTGTCCGGCTGGATCTCCCCTTCGGCGCTGTCCGCCTGCAGGGCCCCTTCGGCGCTGTCCGGCTGCAGCGTTCCTTCGGCGCTGTCTGCCTGCAGCTCCCCTTCGGCGCTGTCCGCCTGTAGCTCCCGGCGTTGCACGGCATCCTCCTTGCGACGCTGACGACGCTTCCAGCGCGGCTCCCAGGTGCTGGGCTCCGCCGACGGAGGCACCGGGAACTCATCATCGCGGGTCTCGATCCAGACCTCTCGCAACTCCGCCAGGGCCCGGTCCCACCTCGCGAGCATGGGAGGGATGGCGAAGGGGACCAGCAAGGCGTCCTCAGCGTCGCACACCGCTGCCAGTCGCCCCAGCATCTCGATGGGTTCCCGAGAGTACACGCCGAGCGCGGGCCCGTGTTTGTCCCGGTGGATCAGGATCACCGCCGGCACGCGCTCCAGCACCTCCGGAAGGGCTGCGGGTTGGTAACGTGCCGGTGGGCTGTCCTGGGTGCTCATCCCCACGAGCACGAACAGGTGCTCCCAAAGCTCCTCCAAGTCCAAGTCGCCTGGCATCACGGCGAAGCCGCGCACCTTCTCCTCCTGGAGGTCTTCGCCGAGGATCTCGCGCATCTGGTCCACGCCCTCCACGGGCTTGAACCAGCGCATGAGCATCTCTTCGCTGTGCCCACCCGCGCGGTACCCCAGGTACATCTCCACGCCTTCCGCTCCGTCGGGGATGTCGGCCGGGTGCCCGTCCTCCATGAACGCGAGCAACGTCATGCTGGGGAACAGGGCGGCGATGACGGCGGCCATCTCCACCTTGGAGTGGGGTAGGCCACGCAGCGCATCCCGCGCCGAATCGTCGCTGAAGGTGGCCCCGCTGATCACCAGGCGGTGGATGCTCTCGACCGGACCGTCGACTGGCCAGGGTTCGATCCATCGCTCGCGGCCGCGACAGAGCCTGCCGGGTTCCGCAGGGTTGAACTCGGTGTTGCTGAAGCCGAGGGCATGGAGCATGAAGGGACCCTCCACGGGTCGAGTTGGGTAGGCGCTGCGAAGGTTGACGGTTCCAGCATCCCGGATACCTGTGGGGCTCCCCGGGAGGATTCCGTGGCGGAGCGCAGCTTCTACATCACGACCCCGATCTACTACGTCAACGGACGTCCGCACATCGGCCACGCCTATACCACCATCGCGGCCGACGCGATAGCCCGTTGGCACCGCCTCGATGGTCGAACCGTGCGCTTCCTGACCGGAACCGACGAGCACGGTCAGAAGGTTTTGGAGAAGGCCAAGGAGCGGGGCATGGACCCCAAGGCCCATGTGGACGACATGGTGCGCCACTGGAAGGCCGCCTGGGATCGGATGGAGATCCAGTACGACCACTTCATCCGAACCACCGACCCCCACCACATCGCGTGCGTCCAGGGTGTCCTGCAGCGCCTGTATGACGCGGGGCTCATCTACAAGGACACCTACACCGGCTGGTACAGCAAGTCGGTCGAGCGCTTCTGGACCGAGAAGGACCTCATCGACGGCAAGTGCCCCGAGACCGGGCAGCCCGTCGAGGAGATCACCGAGACCAACTACTTCTTCAAGATGAGCGGCTTCCAGGATCGGCTCGTGGCCCACCTGGAGGCGAACCCGGGCTACATCCGCCCCGAATCCCGCAAGAACGAGGTGCTCGGGTTCCTGCGACGCCCGCTGGAAGACCTGTGCATCTCCCGCCCCAAGGCGCGCATGGGCTGGGGAATCGAGATCCCCTTCGACACCGAGTTCGTCACGTATGTGTGGTTCGACGCGCTGTTGAACTACGTCTCGGGGGTCGGCTACCCGGACACCGACGATGTGCTGTGGAACACGTTCTGGCCGGTGGACTTCCACCTCATCGGCAAGGACATCCTCACCACCCATGCGGTGTACTGGTCCACGATGCTCATGGCGCTCGATGTACCGCTTCCCAAGTGCATGTACGCTCACGGGTGGTGGATGAGCAACGACGGCTCCAAGATGAGCAAGTCGCTCGGGAACGTCATCGACATCAATCTGCTTGCGGACGAGTTCGGAGTGGATGCCACCCGGTACTTCTTCCTGCGTGAGATCGCGTTCGGCGCCGACGGTGGCTTCACCTACGATGGGTTCCTCACCCGCTACAACGCCGACCTCGCCAACGACCTCGGAAACCTGGCCCACCGAAGCCTGTCCATGTCCACCAAGTGGCTCGGCGACCAAGCGCCCGCCTACGGCGAGGTCGGTGAGGCCGAGGAAGCCATGCGGGAGTTGGCGGGTGTCGCCTACCGTGAGTACCGGACCGCCATTGAGGGCCTCCAGTACAACAAGGCCCTCACAGCGCTCTGGGGGTTGGTGAAGGCCGGCAACAAGTACATCGACACCGAGCAGCCCTGGCGCTTGAACCGCGATGGCAGTGTGGAGCGACTCCGCACGGTGATGCGGACCGTGCAGGAGGTCTGCGCCTTCGTGGGGGTGCTGCTCCTACCGGTGATGCCCAACAAGGCCAAGGAGCTTCTGGGCAAGCTCGGGCAAGACGAGCGGCAGGCGCGTGACGCCCTCTCCGCGTTGGCGGCCCTGGAAGGTGGACCCGTTTCCTTCGACCGCCTCGAGGGAAACCCCCTCAACGTGGGCGACCCGCTGTTCCCCCGCTTCCGGGAGCTGCCGCCGCGGATCGCAAAATTGTTCGAGGCCGAATCGGAGCCGCCGGCGCCACCCACCCCCAAGCCGCAGGTGCCAAAGCCGTCCCCGGACTCCGATACCATCACCTTCGATGCGTTCAAGAAGGTGCAACTGCGGGCCGGCACCATCCTCAGTGCGGAGAAGCACCCGAACGCCGACAAACTGGTGGTGATGAAGGTGGATGTCGGCGAGGAGCGGCCCCGCAACATCGTGGCCGGTATTGCGAACCGGTTCGCCCCCGAGGACCTGCCAGGCAGGAAGATCGTGGTGGTGGTGAACCTCGCTCCTACCAAACTGCGTGGCGTGCTCTCCGAGGGCATGCTTCTAGCTGCCGGTGGCAAGGAGGTGGTGGACCTGGTGACGGTCGACGCCGAGCCGGGTGAGGTCGTGCGCTGAAACAGCCGCCCCGGCGCAGGGAACGTGTTAGGGCGCGCCCAATGCGCAACACGACCAAGACGCTGCTGCTAGCGTTCTCTGCGGCCATTCTCGGCGTGCTCGCCTGGTTTGCACTCACAGCGCCGCCCTCGCCCCCAGAGGGGCCGCCGGACATCGTCTTCGTCACCTTCGACACCACCCGCGCGGACCGCCTCGGCGCCTATGGCTACTTCCGGCCCACCTCGCCGGCCTTCGACGCCCTCGCCGAGGAATCGGTGCTCTTCGAGCGCCACATCGTGCCCATGGCCACGACGCTGCCGTCACACACCTCCATGTTCACCGGGACCTTCCCGCTGGAGCACGGCATCGAGGCGAACGCGTGGGAGGGCAAGATGTTCACGCCAGCGCCGGGGCTGACCTACTTCACGGAGTACCTGGCTGGGCTGGGCTACGACACCGGGGCCTTCATCAGCGCTGCGCCCGTCCGCTCGAACACCGGCCTCGGAAGGGGCTTCGCGGTGTTCAATGCGGATAAGCAGCGTGGCCCGCGGGATGCCGACAAGACTACCGACGAGGCGCTTGGGTGGCTCGAGAGCCGCACCGACGACGCGCCGATGTTCCTCTGGGTGCACTACTACGATCCACACCCCCCCTACCGTGCGCCCAAGCCCTACAACGGCCATTTCGAGATGAACGAGGAGATGACGGCGTACCTGGAGTCCAACTCGTTCCTCGTCGGCTCGGGCCACCGCACCAAGCGCGCTCTGAAGTACGCGAACCGGTACGACGAGGAGGTCCTGTTCATGGACACCCAGTTCGGCCGGTTGATGAAACGGCTGGAGCGCCGGCCGCAGTGGCCGAACACGGTCGTCGTGGTGGCTGGCGACCACGGGGAGGGACTGAACCAGCATCGCCAGATGGGGCACGGCCGGGTGTGGGCGGAGCAGCTGCACAGCCCCCTGTCCATGCGCATCCCGGGCGTCGAAGCCCGAAGGGTCGCCGAACCCGTGTCCACGGTCGACATCTTCCCCACCCTACTCGGCCAGATCGACCTGCCCGACGAAGAGAGCTGGCTGTCCCAGGTGTCTGGCCGCGACGTGCTGGTACACAGTGACGAAGAGCGACACGTGTTCAGCATATCCTCGATGCGAAGGTACAAGTTCGGCGAGGACCGGAGCTGGGCCATCTCGTCGCCGAGATGGAAATACATGGAGAGCGATCGCGGCAAGCCAAAGCTCTTCGACGTGAAGGTCGACCCGCTCGAGTTGGAGAACGTGATCGGCAAACACCCCGAGGTCGGTGCGGAGATGGCTACCCGCATCTCGGAGATCAAAGCCGTGCAGTACGCTCGCCGCGAGCAGGTGGGCGGCGGTGGCCTGCGAAAGGCCTCCGATGAGATGATCGAGGCCTTGGAGGCGCTGGGCTACGTGGCGGCCGCGGCGGACAAGGAGGTGGTCGCGGAAGAGAAGGCAGCCGGTGAAGCGCACGCCCCCCTCGAGGACACCGGTACCTTCGAATGATCCCTGTCGGGCGGGGCTTCACCCGATGAAGTAGCGGGGCGGGATCCAGTCCCAGCCCCCGGTCCCCCCAGTACGCGTCTCGACGAGCGCTTCCGCGGCAGCTACCACGTCGGCGGCGGTGAGGATGGTTGCCTCCTCCAGGAGCGGCGACTGGGCGATGGCCGGGACGTTCTTCTGGCCCAGGGCGCGGGTAGGTGTGCCGGGGAGCGCTTCCACCACCGCGCCCTGGATCTGCCTCACGAACCCACCGAAGCTCCGGTCCTCTGCCGCGACGAGCAGGCGTCCGGTGCGCCCCACCGAACCGAGCACCAGGTCCATGTCGGGCGGCACCAGGGTGCGCAGGTCGATCACTTCCGCGGAGATCCCCTGCTGGGCCAGCTTGGCCGCCGCGTCCAGTGAGGTCCATACCGCTCGACCCCACGCGACGAGGGTGAGGTCGCGGCCCGTCCGCCGGACCACGCCCTTGCCGAAGGGTACGACCACGTCGGGCAGGTCGGGCACCTCGCCGCGCATGATCCGCTTCTTCAGGGCCTGGACCGCTTTCGGGTCGGTCGACTCGCCCGGAAAGGCCGGGCCAAGGGTCTGCCGGTACATCCACTTCGGCTCCAGGCACACCACCGGCGTAGAACCCGTCCATGCTCATGGAGTGGTACATCGCCCCGCCGCCGAAGGGGTCGGTCGGCATGCGGAGCACGACCTTGGTGTAGGCGTTCCCCGCGGTCGCCCAGCGCAGGTTCCCGAGGTGCACCAGCCAGTGCAGGGTGTTGAGCGAGTAGTCGCTGAACTGGATCTCCGGCAGGGCCATGATGTCGCCGTACAGCCCCAGCCCGAAGGAGACCCCGACGATGAGCGGCTCGTTCAGCGGGGTGTCGACGACCCGGTCCGGGTGGCGGGCCAACAGGCCAGCGCTGGCCTGCATCACCCCGCCGAGTTGCGCCACGTCCTGGCCCAGCAGGAAGCCGTTCTTGCGGGAGATCAGCTTGTCCAGGGCCGACCGGATGGCGCCGCCATAGGTCACGCGGGTGGTGCCCTCCCCGGGCGCGGTCTCCTCCACCTTGGGGAACGGCCCGTAGATGTGTTCGAAGACGGACTCGGGTGGAGGCTCGGGCTCCTTTCGCACCTGCTCCAGCAGCGCGCGAGCCTCAACGTCCTCCTCGGTCATGATCCGGCCCAGGTCGTGGTGTGCGAAGAAGTCGCGACCCTTGCCCTCGATGCGTCGCAGGACGTCGTCCTCGGCGAGGATGCCCTTCTCCACCAGTTGGGTGCCAAAGGCGATCAGCGGGTCGTCCTGGTTCAGGTCGAAGGTGACGTCGGCCGCCGAGGAGTGCCCGTTGAACCGGGGCAGGGAATGGACGTGGAACAGGCAGGGCCGCTGTTGCTCCTTCACGTAGGTCGCCGCCGCCACGGTCGCGGTGTACACGTCCTCGAAGTCGCGCCCGTCCGCCTCGAAGTGAGCGAAGCCGAACCCCTCGGCGTAGGCCCGGAAGTCGCGGATGCCCCGTCCGTCTTCGGGCGGAGTGGAGATGGCGATGCCGTTGTCGGTGATCAGTATGATCACCGGGAGTTGCCAGACGCTCGCGGCGTTCATGGCCTCGTGCATGTCCCCTTCCGCGGTGGTCCCGTCGCCCACGACCGCCATCGCCACCGCGTCCCCGAACCCCTTCACCTTCTGGCCGAGGGCATGGCCCGCCACCTTGCCGAGTTGCATACCCACGGGCGACTGCACGGGGAGGATGCCGTATTCCGGGAGGTGAACGTGCTGGACCATCTGGCGCCCCCGACTCATCACGTCGGTGTCGCGAGAGAACTGTTGACGCAGCAGATACAGGCTGAAATCGTCGAATCCGTTCAGCGTGCACCACGTGGAGCACAGGCACCCGGACCGGTAATGAGGCACCAACGCGAAGTGCTCTGGATTCACCACGCGGTGCAGCGCCAGGGCGGTCGCAGCGCCGTGCACCTCTTCTCCGGGCCCCCAGATCGCGAACTTCACCTCGCCCCGGGAAACCAGGCGGACAATGTGCTCCTCGACGACCCGGGAGCGTACGGCCACCCGGTAGGCGAGCTTCAGCTGTTCCGGGGTCAGCGCGGACAGGAGGTCTGCTCGCCCCTCTTTCCCCGCGGTGCCCTCGGACTGGTCCGCCTGCGGGGTCGTCGCCGTCCCCGAGTCACTCATGAAGCCTCCGTGCCAGGAGGAAGGCATAACCGGTTCGGTGACCCGGTCTGGAGAGCCCATTGAGCTGCGGCACCCACGCCCGGCCCCGCAGTCGAGCGGGGCCGCGTCGCGGTTTCTGGAACGATCAGAGTTCCGTTTTCTACTTGACAAGTCCCCGACAACAGGCCATATGAGGGCCCGCGGGACCACCTATGTGTTTGCCCGCGATCTGCTGTGAGGTCGATATGATGCGCAACGTTTTCTGGGTAACGTTCGGTCTTCTCCTTGTTGGCTGCAACAACGAGAATCAGCTTGTAGGCGACGAAGAACCGGACGCTCTCTTCACCATGGACAACCCCGCCCCGGCGGCGTACCTGCGCCAGGGCATGGTTGATGTCAGCGGACTGGCCGAGGGCCTCCGCGAGGTCACGGTCGACGGTGTGGCTGCCACCATCGCCGAGGATGGCACCTGGGCCACCGAAGTGGCGATGGCCCGCGGTGTGAACATCGTCGAGGGCCGCGGCGTCGACACGCTGGGCAACGCTTTGTACCTCCGCCACGGCGTGCTCGCCGGCGATTTCGCCGACCCGAGCAACCCGGTGGAAGACGCCATGGCCGTGCGGGTCAACGAAGGTGGCCTCGAGGAGATCTTCGACCTCGTGGGCGACATGATCACCGACGATGCGCTCGCCCCGACCATCGCCGCAGCGAACCCGGTCTACGAGAACGCGTTCTCGCTCGGCGGCTTCGACGCCGCCACCATCGAGGCCTCGATTACCGGCCTGTACTTCGATCGGCTCTCCATCTACGCCGACCCGCAGCTCGACAAGATGTTCGTCGAGGTGTGGATTCCGAACCTCTTCGTCTCCCTGAACGCCAGCGGCGAAATCATCGTCTGGCCCTACAGCGAAGACGCCTACATCTGGGCCGACCGGGTCGAGATTGGCGGCGACATCACCCTCGACGCCGCCGAAGGCCATCTGGTGGCCGACTTCTCCAACTCCACGGTGAGCCTGGTCGGCTTCGGCTACGACACCTCGCTCATCCCGAGCGACATCGAGAGCTGGTTGTTCATCGACGCCGTCACCCTCCTCCTCGAGGACATGCTCTCCGACCTGATCGACGAGCAGCTCCCCGCGCTCCTCGAAGAGCAGCTCTCCACGCTCGACATCTCCTTCGAGACCGAGCTGATGGGGCGCAACCTCACGGTGTCGGCCGACTTCTCCGATGCCTCCATCGATGAGAAGGGCGTGGCCATCGGGATGAACCTCGACATCGACATCCCGGGCCAGACCAGCCACCCCTACGCCGGCTACCTCTCCGCAAACGGCGCTGCCCCCCACGTCGACCAGAGTTCCGACCTCGCGGTCGCACTCTCCGACGACCTGCTGAACAAGGTGCTCTTCGAGGCCTGGCAGTCCGGGCTCCTCGCCATGGCCCTCAGCACCGACGACGGCTCCCTCGACCCGCTGATGCTCGCCCCGCTCCACGCCGACCAGGGCACCATCACCATCGACGCCAAGCTGCCGCCGGTCATCGTCGAGTCCAACAACGGTCTACACGCCCAGATGGCCGAGCTCGAGATCACCATCGAGACCCCGGGCGGCGAGATGGGTGAGTACATCACCCTCGCGGTCGCGGCTTTCATCGACGTCGAGCTCCGGGTCACCGACAGCGTCCTCAAGCTCGACCTTGGCACCCCCGATCTGCAGCTCGTCGTCCGCGACAGCGACTGGGGCGCCTCCAACGAGGCCACCACCGCGCTCCTCGAAGAGATGCTCCCCGTCGACCTGCTGACCTCCCTGCTCGGCGAGATCGAGTTCCCCATCCCGAGCCTGGGCGGCCTGGTCATCGACCACGCCACGGTCCAGCGCGACTCGAGCGGCGTCCACACCGGCGTCCGCGTCAGCCTTCACTGAAACCCTTTGGGCCGGTCCTCTCCGGATCGGCCCCGCGCGCGCAGCGCGCACTCACAGCACCAACCCAACGACCCGTCAAGCCCCACCCAGCTCGGCGGGTCGCTTCCTTTGTCCTGACGGGCCCGGTGCAGTACCATCGCGCAACGCATCCAGGGGGACCGCATCGTGTACCTTCTACTCGCGCTGCTCATGGCTCCCGCCCACGGGGCCTCACTGGACAACCTGGAGGTAGGTGGCCCCTGGGGCACACCCACCGCCGATGACGCCACTGCGGTGTGGTGGAACCCGGCGGGGCTCGCCGCCGACAAGGGCACCCGCATCATGGTGGAGAGTGCGCCCACCCTCGCCACCATCGAGTACGAGCGCAGCGATC
>JAFDJI010000972.1 GCA_019307545.1 Deltaproteobacteria bacterium
GCGTCGACCACCGCCTGCAGCGCGAGCGCGTTGTAGGCGTTGATCCAGAAGGCGAGCGCGTGGTCGCGGGTTGGGAACAGCGCCGGGTTGGACCTCGGGCTGGTGTGGGCGATCTGTGCCAGGTAGGCGTCGAGCCCGGAGCGGTCCGACTTCAGGGCGGGGTAGTTCACGAGGCCGTCGGCATCGACGTGCTTGTGGAGCACCTGGTCGAGTTGTCCGTGGGAGAACACGGGTCGGCCGTTCTCCTCCGCAGCTTCCGGAGTCTCCGCGGCGACGACCGGTGGGGCGACCGAACCGGCGCAGGCGAACAGCGCGATCGACAGGACGAGGGATTCCGAGAAGCGGCGTGCCATGCTCTTCAGGTGCCACGGCGCGCTGGTGGTTTCGGTCATTGGTTCGGCGTGACTACCGCGTCGGCGCGACCCAGTAGATGTCGGCGCCAGTGAGATAGTCGGGGCTGGAGTCGGGAGCGAAGTCGACGTCGCCGCTACCCGTCACCACATCGAGCACATGGGTTCCGTCCTCGAGTTGGATGACGACGGTTGCGTCCGGAGCGATGCGGTATCGATCCAAGGACGCCACCGCCACCGCGAGCGTGGCCTCGTCGGTGGGGACGTTGATGGTCATGTCCTCGTCGATCATCAACACCGCCGCCGCTTCCAGGGCTTCGACCCTCGCCTCCAACTCCGTGAGGGTGTTCGCGTCGTCACATGCCGAGAGGGTGATGACGACCAGCGCCCCAAATGCCGTGCGTACCATGAGCAGCCTCCTTCGTGGCCCAACTATCACGCCGCGCCAGGAGAGGATGTGGAGACCACTGTCAGATCGAACCGCCACGGGCGTCCCGTCAGGACAGTTCTTCGATCAGTACGCGCACCTACCGCTGGAACGTCCGCGGGAACACCTTGAGCAGCTTGGTCATGCCCGACAGGCGCCGGCCGACCCCCTTGCCGTAGAGCAGGTCGAGGGCGCCGAGCAGGCCGCCGTAGATCTCCGGGCCGTGCGGGTGCCACCAGAAGTTCTTCTTCACGCCTGGCAGCCAGTCGTGCACGATCACCTGCGGCTCGGTCATCTCGGCGAAGCCGATGTCGCCGTGGGTCCGCCCGATGCCGGACTCCTTGAATCCACCCCAGGGGGTCTCCGCCGCTCCGTGGCTCATCAGGTGGTCGTTGATCGTGATCGCGCCCGCGTGGATCCGGCGAGCGATCGCCTCGGCCCGCCGGCTGTCGCGGGACCACACCGAGCCGGTGAGCCCCAGGTTGGAGTCATTGGCCAACTCGACCGCCTCGTCCATGCTCTCGACCTTCATCACCCCGAGCACCGGTCCAAAGGTCTCCTCGCGCATCACGGTCATGGTGTGGTCGCAGTTGGCGAGCACCACGGCCGGGTGGAAGAGCCCCGCGGTGTCGGTGGGGCAGTTGGACTCGGCGTGGATGACGGCGCCCTTCGACAAGGCTTCCTCGACATGGCGCTTCACGGTCTCGAGCTGGCGCTTGGTGGTGATGGCGCCCATGTCGACCTCGTGCTCGGTCTCGACCCCCACCCGCAGCGCGTGGACCTTGTTGCCCAGCAGCTCCATGAAGTCGTTGTAGGCATCCTTGTGGACGTAGACGCGCTCCGCACCGCCGCAGGACTGGCCGGCGTTCTGCATCCCGGCCCACACCGCGCCCGTTGCGGCCCGGTCCAGATCGGCGTCCGGGCACACCAGCATCGCGTCGTTCCCGCCAAGCTCGAGGGAGACCGGAGTCAGCGTCTCCGCGGCCTTGGCCATCAGCTTCTTCCCGATGGGGACCGACCCGGTGAAAAACAGCTTGTCGATGCCCGACTCCAGGAACAGGTCGCCGGCGATGCGTCCGGGCAGGTTGATGAAGGTGAACACGTCCTTTGGGAGCCCCGCGTCGAGGATGAGCCCTTCGATGGTACGTCCGGCGAGCTGGGTCTCGGTGGCCGTCTTCAGGATCACGGCGTTGCCAGCCAAGAGCCCCATCACCACCTCGGAGAAGGGGATCGAG
>JAFDJI010000973.1 GCA_019307545.1 Deltaproteobacteria bacterium
GCCCTGGAGACGGAGCATGGGGCTGGCGAAGCGGTTCCTCAAGATCCTGGTCATGGGACGGGAGGACGGGCTGCGCGCTCGCCTGCGCCGGAAGATGGGTCTCGACGATTGGTTCGGGTTCCATGCGGGTGAACGGGCCCGCGACCGTCGGGGTGTCAGGGCGTCTGGTGTCGCGCAGACGCCTCTGGACGCGCTTCCCGTGCCGGAGGGCTTCTCGGCGGTGCTGCGCCAGGACGAGCTCGCACCGGGGGAGCTGGTCGAGGTGATGGTCGACAGTGTCCCGGTGGCGGTGTGCAACGTCGACGGCACGTACTACGCGGTGTCGAACGTCTGCCCGCATGCCGGTGGGCCCATCGGCGACGGCACGCTGGCCGGCCACACGGTGGTCTGCCCCTACCACGGGTGGTCGTTCGACGTACGCGACGGCCGCTGCTTTGTCGATGAGGCCTTGTCCATCGACACCTACGAGGTGAGGGTCACCACCGAAGCCGTGTGCGTGCGGTTGGCCTGATCGGGCGAGACGGGGAGCGGGGCAGGCCGATTCCCATTCCTGATCCGGTGGTACGATCCGGTCGAGGAGGTGGTATTGGCGCTCTACCTGCGCCAGCTCCCCGAAGCCGTCCAACTCGTGCTCCCATCCGATGATCGGTTGGGGGTGGACCTGATCTCGGACTTCGCCGCCCGTATGGCGGGCAGCGCTCTCCTGGTGGTCTGGGACTCGGGAGAAGAAGGGGTTGCAGACCGATTGGCGGGCCTGCCGAATGCGGGCCAGCACGTGGTGGTGGTACCCACCGGCTGCTCCATCGGGCCGGACGGGATGTGCGACGATGGGCTCCGCGTGGTGGGCACGCCAGCCGGGGTGCGGGCGGCGGTTCGGTCCTTTCCGAGCCTCGGCCGGGTCACCTACGCCCGGGCAGAGGCCATGTTGCGTGCGTTGGCGGGTGACCTCGGACGGTCGGTAGACCTGCTCGACCCCGAACGGCACGCGTTGATGTGTTTCGCAGGTGGGAGTGGGGGAGGGGCGGAGCTTCTCGCCGCCGCCCTGGCCACCGCGGCGTCCAACCTGCCCCTCGTAGGGGGTAGCTTCCTCGGGCGGGGCATCTCCCTCGATGGGACCTGGCGGCGGAATGGCGCGGTGGTGGCGCTGCTCGAGTCCGAAGTGCCCCTCGCCCCGTTCCTGGTCCAGCCCTTTCACCTCACTTCGGTGCGGACGGTGGTGACGGCGTGCGATGCGTCGGGCCACCTGGTGGAACAGCTGGACGGGTTTCCGGCCGCACAGCGGTTCTGTGAGCTTGCAGAAGTCGCTCCGGACGCGCTGCTCGGGTCTCCGGCGAAGCTGGTGAGGCAGCTGCCCATACAGCTGGCGTGGGTGGTGGCGGGTCGAGCCGTTGCCCGGCCCGTGGTGAGCGTCCACGGTGAAACCCTGACGCTGCAGGGAGCCGTCCACCGAGGGACCGTGTTGAGGTTGGTGGAGCGCGACCCGGACGCGGTGGGCACGTTGCTCGCGGGGGTTCGCCGGGCCATCGCCACCCTGGCCGTGCCTCCGGCCGCGAGCTGGACATTTGCCTGTCGGTCCCTGCTGGAGGGGGGGGACGCCCCGGTCATGGCCGAAGGGCTCCAGCAGCTGGGGGTGATGACCTGCAGGAGCGATGGGCTGTTCCATGGCCCCGTGCACACCTGTGGCGGTATTGCCGGACTCGTGTGGGGCGATGGCGGTAACTGACGTGAAGACGCCCGAGCGCATCGCCCGGCTCGAGAAGGAGCTGGCGGCGGCGCGACGCACGATCGAAGCGCTGACGGCACGGGTGGAGGCCATGGACGGGTCCGTCCCACAGGAGACCGGGGCCCTGGCCCGCGCCCTGGCCGGGATGCAGCGGGAGCTTGCGCGCCGCACCCAATCGCTGGAGGAGACGGAGGCCACCTACGGGGCCCTGTACGAGAGCACCCCCGATCCGCTGCTCACGGTGGACGAGATGGGGCTGGTGCTGGCCTGCAACCGGACCGGGCTAATGGCTTGGGCTGCCGCCGCTCGAGGTCGTGGGCCAGCCCCTGGCCACCCTGTTCCACGACAGCGAGGTCGCCCTCCTGGAACACCTGTCTCGAGCGGGATGGGCCGGCGTTTCAGAGCGCCGCTTCACGCTACGGGGTGGTCGCCGCATCAGCCTGAACGTGGGACCCATCCACGGTACGACGATCGCTACCACCTGACCATTCGGGACGTGACCAATCGCGAGGCGTTGGAGGAGGCGGAGGACGAGCGGCGGCGGATGGTCGCGCTGGCCGAGTTGGCCGGCGCAATGTCGCGCGAGCTCAACGACCCGATGTCCATCGTGCAGGGGCGTCTCGAGCTCCTGCTGGAGCTGGGCCACCACTCCCCCGAGGCGGTAGCGCGCCACCTGCCCGTCGCGCTGACGCACGCCCGGCGCATGTCGGCGACGTTGCGGAACCTACGCCTGGTGGGGCGCACCTCGGTCCCACACCTGGGGCGGGTGTTCCTTTCCGATGTGCTCGAAGACACGCGGGAGCTGGTCGGCACTCGGCTGGGGGGCACGGAGCTGAGGGTGGACCTGGAGCCGCTCGATCTCGCGGTAGGCGGCGACGCCGCGATGTACACCCGGGTCGTCGCGAACCTCGTGGACCGCCTCATCGACTTCTGTGGACGCCGGGGGCGTCTGGAGATCACGGGGCGGCGTCATCCGGACGGGGTGGTGGTGCGCATCCTTGGGGGATCCCACATGCCGCCGCTGACGGAGTTGGTACCTCCCCCCAAGGGAGACGAGGCCCATCTCCAGGAGAGCGGTCTCGGCGTCTCGCTCGCGAGGACCCTGGTGAAGTCCATGGGTGGACGCCTGGAGGCACGCAGCTCCGGGGGACGGGCGATGTTCGAGATGGTGCTGCCCGATGCCCCCACGGTGCGGGTTCGTGCTCGCCCCGTGGAAGTCACCCTGCTCGTGGTAGGTGGGCAGCAGCTTCTTCGGAGCCTCGATGACCTGCTCACACGCGAGGGGTTCGGGCTCGCCCACAACCCGGATGCCGAGGCAGCGCTGGCGGAGCTGGATCGGGATGCCGCCGTGGAGGGCGTGGTGACCGAGCTGTTGCTGCCGGGAATGAGCGGCCTGTCACTGGTGAACGAGATCGACCGGCGGCATCCACGGCTGAGGGGTCGCTTGCTGCTGGTGTCGGACGGGCCCCTCGTCTCCGCGCCGCCGTCGGTGAGCGTGTTGGAGGTGCCGTTGCGCCGGGACGGCTTGCTGGCGGCCCTGGGGAGGAGGGTGCGCAAGGGACGGTGAGGCGACCCGTGTGGGGAGAAGTTGCCGCGACCGTGCGGACCCATTACGTGCGGAGGCTGTCGCGGTCGAGGTTTTCGATGGCTCGTAAGTGCTTGTTTACCGGAAAGCGGCCCAACGTCGCAAACGCCGTGTCCCACTCCAACATCAAGACGAAGAAGCGCCAGCTTCCCAATCTTCAGAGGCGGCGCTTGTGGTGGGAAGAGGGGGAACGCTACGTGCGCATCCGCCTGTCGACCCGAGCACTGCGCACGATCGACAAGAAGGGTCTCCAGCGGTACGCTGACGAGGCCGGTATCGACCTTTCCCGCTACTGAATCACCGGTTCGTCAGCCGGGGTTCGCACATGCCAAGCGGGGGTATCCGCCCGGAATCGGGGGGGCCAGGACCCTGACCTCGAGTCAGAACCCGAAGTCGATGATCACGCTTCCGCGGTCCGGATCGTCCTATTGGTCCCTCTCCT
>JAFDJI010000974.1 GCA_019307545.1 Deltaproteobacteria bacterium
GCATACGTAGACCCTTGTGCGCTGGCGTCAAGGGAGTGAGCACTGGATACGCAGGGCCGGGGCATTGTCGCCTCACCGGGTGGTACCGCAAGCACGCGTAGGCAACGGGTGTCGCCGCTGGACCTGATCGAGAGGTTGGCCGCCCTGGTGCCCTCGCCGCGCGCCCACAGGGTAGGCTACCACGGGGTGTTCGCGCCCGCGGCATCGTGGCGCCGCGCCATCGTTCCCACCCCTCCGGTGCGTGACCGTCGCTGCCTTCGACCGAAGCGCGCGAGGACTCCGTGTTCGAGCTGGTCGTACCCCTGGCCGATGGCCCCTCTGGCGGGTCTTCGCCACAGACCCGCTCTGGTGCCCGAAGTGTGCCCACATCATGCGCGTCCACGCGGTCGTCCGCGGTGCCTGGGCCACCCACTACGTGCTGCGTTGCCTCGCACTGCCCGCCGACCCGCCCAGCCTGTGGCCGGCGCGCGCAAGCCCGGCCGCAGCCTGATCCCCACCCGCAGGACGCTCACATTCGCCGTCCGCGGAGCCGTGCGCCTCGAGGCGGTTGCGCCCATCGCCATTGACGGGCGAAGCCCCGTTTTCGCGAACCCACCCCACGCGCCCGACGTGCCTCCTGCACACGGGATGCCCCGCCGCGCATCACACCTCGTTCTCTGCTACTCGAAGGAGCCCTCCAATTCTTCCTCTCTCCGTAAGGCCCAAATGCGTGCAGGCTTCGGTCGAACCGGGTATATCAACAGCCTCACTCCTCGAGACCCCGATGAAAGCCTTCCAGACTGCGCGCGGGCAGGGCGAGGAGTCCAGCCCGGGCATCCAGGAATACGAGGCCCCAGTGCCGACGCCGGAGAACTCCGTCATGCAGGAGCAGCTCGCCGGCGGGGAGGACGCTTCGCTGCCCGGCGGGAACACACCCACACTGGATGCGGCGGCCAACGACGCCGGGAACTCGGTCCAGGCCGACTCCGGCTCTGCGAACGACGCGAACGAGCAGCGGGAGGGCGGCGGAATCGGTCTGTTGGGGGGCGGCGGCACCGCCCGGAAGAAGAAGCTCAATATCGTGCCGTTCACCGTCGCCGACGGCGGGGCCCGCACCTCCGTGGGCGTCGGCGAGAAGATGATATTCCACTGCAACGAGGCCGGAACGACCTGGTCCGCCACGAAGGGCACTGGCACCACGACGCGCAAGTCCGGCTTCGTCGACCAGTTCAAGTGGACCGCTCCGAACAAGAAGGGCAACGCCACGATCTCGGTCACGACTTCGAACGGCGCCGGTAATATCAAGATCAAGGTGGTCGAGCCCAGCTCCATGACGGCCAGCGTGACCGGCTCGTACCCGGTGACCGGCACCGGCGCGGGCATGAAGCTCAAGATCGTGTTCAACCCCACCACGGTGAACTTCCAGTACCTGCAGTGGCGAGAGGCGGAAGCCAACGCCACGAACATCTCCGGCTACTTCAACGACCACACGCCACCCAACCACGACAGGGCCCACGGCGCCGGTCGCTGGCTCGGCATCGGCAACAAGAACAACGTCAGCGACAACGCCTACTTCGGCTACACCTGGACGCCCTACAAGGCGGGCACCTACGACTGGCCGATCACCAACCAGTGGCGGGTACGCGGCGACTCGGCGGTGAACGACCTCGTCTCCATGAAGCAGGAGCACGAGATCTTCAACACCGGAGGCACCGCCGAGGTCCGCAAGCACGGGCAGAAGGCCAAGCGCACGCCCTGAGCCGCGGCCGGCCAAGGCGCTGTCCATGGCCCCGAGGTGCCTGGCCGGGTGTTTGCTACAAGCGACACCCTGGACCCCAACTTGGTGCAGGGTCGCCCTGGAAGCCCCTGCCGGGTGCGCGGTCCTGGACCCGGTCCGGCGTGTTCACGCTGGTCGATCGCACCCGGATCAGGACGTCGTCGTCACCCATCTCGAGGGGCCATGGCCACGGACGAGGCGCAGCGGCGTAGGTGGCACCCTCGATCACCACTCGGTGCCCGAAGTGCG
>JAFDJI010000975.1 GCA_019307545.1 Deltaproteobacteria bacterium
CCTGACTTCGATGCAGATCGCCCTTCGCACGACCGGAAATCCCACAGAAATCACCGCTCTGGCACGAGCCGTGACTGTCGAGCTGGACCCCGAGTTGCCGCTGTTTGACACGGAGACCATGGCTACGAAGGTGGACGAGTCCCTGTGGACCCGGCGGGCCACTTCATGGCTTATCGCGACCTTCTCCGGCATCGCGCTCTTGCTCGCCGTCGCGGGGCTCTACGGTGTGATCTCATACTCCGTGGGGCAGCGCAGGAAGGAGATCAGCATCCGCATGGCGCTGGGAGCCCAGAGCCGGCAGGTGCGTCAGCAGGTGCTCAGGCAGGGAGTTGGGATCGTCCTGGTGGGCATCGCGGTCGGTCTCGGCGGGGCCCTGGCCGGCGCCCGGCTCGTGTCTGGCATTCTGGTGGGCGTCAGCGCCCGGAATCCGATGGTTTACGCCGGAGTGACCCTGCTGCTTCTCGTGGTGGCGGTGGTGGCGAACTACCTGCCTGCCCGCCGGGCCGCCTCCCTCGAACCGGCGGGTGTGCTGCGATCCGAGTAGCCGGATGAGATGGGCCAATCCAAGCGGGATAAGGCGGTCATGGTTCGGGTGGACGATGTCTCCACCCAGGAGCTCGACGCCTGGGTGGAGCGTGATCTCCGAGTGTACCTGAAGTGCGGCAGTGGGTGCTGTCCGTTCCAAAGCGTCTTAGGCCTTTCCTCCACCACGACCCGCTCATCGCCGGGGGCGCCCTCGCGCCGAACGCTAGCACCCGACAGCCTCCACCTCCCCGCCGCAGCCGTCCTCACGGGTTCTCCCTCCCTTTGAGAGATCACTTGCCACACCATTCCTTGCCTTTCCGGACATCTGGGCGTTTGAATCACCATTAGTTGCATCGGTGCTGGCCCAGTGCCTTTGCAGATCTGGCCCTCCTAGACCCACCGGGGCGAAGTGAAGCCCCGCCCGGCCTGACGAGACCGGACGGGGCTTCTTTTCGTGGACGAACGCGACTCCGGGTGCCGAATTCGACCCCTCACCCCTCAACGTGTCGCAGAAGTCGCATTCAGGAAAAATGTTATGGCCTCGTCCTGGCAACCGGATCGACCGCACGACTCTCTACCCCCGCTCCCACCAGCGGTGGACCTCAAGACCAAAGTCGTTCTGAAGCAATGCGTTGCTGCCAGGGCGGCGCTCGCCGAGCTAAAGCAGGCTGCAGAGTCGATTCCCAACCCCACGATGCTGATCAACACGTTGGCTGTTCTAACACCTGGCGGCTGAGGTCGAGAACCCTTGACACCACCGCACCCCAGCCGAACCATGGAGCGGGGCAAGCGCCCTCTCCCCCCGCCTGGAGTCCAGCCATGACCGACAACCATCCGTCCCCCCCAGACCAAGAGCAGCAGGCAGCCGAACCCGCGAGCCCGTCTGCACCCCTCGCCGCGTGGCCACCACCGGGGCTTGAGCGAATCCAAGGTGACCTGTGGAACGTCATCGAGCGCCTGGGCATCGGCGGGGCGATTCTGTCGTTCCCGCTCCTCACCACGCTCACCTTGCAAGGCGACCCGTGGAGGCCGAGCATCTTCGGGGATAGCTGGTGGATCCTCCTGTTGACCACCGCGGTGGCCATCGGGTTGCTGCTGTCGGGATACGTCCAACTCCTCCGCGTTCTGACCCGTTGGCGGAAGGCTGTCCAGAACGGCTACGCCGAGCGCACGGTGGCCTTGGTGCTCGCCGACGGTCTCGGGGACATGGGCTTCGTCGTTCAGGGTGCGCGAACCTACTCCGTCATGTCCGAAGGGACCCGGCGTGGCTTGATCACCGCGCGCCTCATCCGGGTGACGCTTCTCTTGGCTGCCACCCTCTGGCTGTCCGTAGGCTTCGTTCTGGGCCTGGTCTTGGCGGCGCGGGGAACCTTGGCAGAGTTCGGCCTGGTCGCCTGGACGCTGGGCCCGCCCGTTCTAGCCGCGTTCCTCTCCATGTTCCTTAGCGCATGGCGGGGGACCGTGCTCCGGAAGGCGAAG
>JAFDJI010000976.1 GCA_019307545.1 Deltaproteobacteria bacterium
AGGTCGGCAATTCCAACGGGGGATGGGCGGGATCGCAAGTCGGCAATCCCGGTGGCGGGGCGTGGGTTTGCGGGGCACCAATCACTGCGCGGGCCCAGCCAATCCCGAGGCGCGGATGGGCAAGTGGGGTCGAACGCTCGCATTCA
Organism: Deltaproteobacteria bacterium; assembly: GCA_019307545.1. Lineage (GTDB taxonomy): Bacteria > Myxococcota_A > UBA796 > UBA796 > JAFDJI01. The sequence goes on from JAFDJI010000976.1 coordinate 147, forward strand.
TGCCAGGAGCCGAGCGTCGGGGGGGGCTTGCCCCCCGGAGGCGAGCGTTGGGGGGGGGCTTGCCCGGTGGGGGGGGAGTGGGACCACCGGGATCCACTCCCGGCGGGGCTGATCCGTCCCGCAGACCGTTCCCATCCACGGCGATGCGAAGCCGGGCGTAGGTGGAGACACTCCAACCCGACGGCCGCTTCGAGGCAAAGGGACCCTGCATCGCCCAGCGATGCAAGGGAAACGCCGTAGGCGGCGAGGAGGGTGGAGCGTCTCCGCCCACGAGCCCGGCGTCAGCAGCGCCCTTCTGATGCGAAGCCGGGCGCTGGCGCGTCAGCCGTCGAAGCGGAAGGTCAGTGGGTACCCGAACACCTCCCCCTCCGGCAGGTCGTGGGCGGGGAACGGCGCGTAGTACAGCATTTCGCGCACACACTCGACCATCTCGGCCGTCAGACCGCCGTCATCCTCGACCTCGACGTGGGCCACCCGCCCGGTGCAGGCCACCCGGATCTGGGTGTGGATGGTGCCGCTCGGAGCGGTCCCCTCGGGGACGCAGGACAGGGTGTGGCCGATGAACCGGTCCATGGCGTCCCGGATCTGCTCGTAGGACAGCCCCTGGCTGGACAGGAACCCCTCCTCCGCCTCGAGGAGGCCCACTGACGGGGACGGGAGGCACTCCTTCTCCGTGGGGAAGGCGAGCGCGGTGGCCACCGAGCCGACCGCCTGGTCGGCCACGCCTCCGGCGATGGTCTTGCGCGCTCCAGGGGGGACCTCGGGAGCAACGGCCGCGTCCGTCCAGATCACCAACACCTGGTCCACCTCGATCAGATCGCCCTCGATGTCGTTCCACCCTCGGAGTTGGGCGACGGTGACCCCGTGCTCCCGGGCGATCTCGAAGAGGGTATCGCCCGCCACCACGGTGTAGACGGCCGGCCGGGGCCGCAACACCAGGAACGCCGCCGCGGCGAGTACGGCCAGCCCCACGAGCAGCAATCCGAGCCTTGCGATCTGCCTGCGCATGCGCGTTCCGCCGGAACAGCCCGGCCGGGGGCCACCGAGGCCCCAAGCGCCTCAGCATTCCACGAAACGCCCGTGCCCGACCACGGATACAATCCGCGCCGCCTCGGAGATTGCCGTGTCCCGAAAAGCCCTCGCTCTCCTGATCGCCTTCGCCTTCGCAGCTCCGGGTTCCGCCCAGGAGCCGGTCGCGCCCTCGCCTGGGGCCGAGCCGGAGCCGACCGAGGTCGCCCCGGTGCCCACCGAAGTCGCCCCGGCGCCCGACCTGGCTTCCCAGGTTCGCGAGCATGCCGACGCCCGCGCCCTCGAGGACGCAGTGATCGCGTCCCGCTTGGAGGAGATGTTCGCCTTCGTGGACGAGTTCGCCGAGGTGGAGGTGACGGTGCGCGCGGGCGTGGTGCGCCTCACCGGAGAGACGCCCCAGGCGGAATCCCGACGGCACGCGGGAGAGTTGGCCGCGAAGGTGCCGGGGGTGTTGTACGTGGACAACGCCATCGTCGGACCCACCGAGGTCTCCAAGCGCATCTCGCCGGCGATCCAGGCGTTCCAGGACTGGGTCCGCGCGGCGGCCGAGCGACTCCCGCTGCTTCTGCTGTCCGCGCTGGTGCTGGTCGTGTTCTGGATCGCGTCGCGAGTGCTGGCGCGCTGGGACCTGCCCTGGCGCGGCATGCGGGACCGGCCGCTCCTGCAGGGGATCGCGCGGCAGGTGGCGTCCATGGTGGTGCTGCTGGTCGGGGTGCTCATCGTGTTGGAGTTGCTGGACATCACCGCCCTGGTCGGGGCGCTGCTCGGCACCGCCGGCGTCATCGGCATTGCCGTGGGCTTCGCCTTCAAGGACATCGTGGAGAACT
>JAFDJI010000977.1 GCA_019307545.1 Deltaproteobacteria bacterium
CGGAGCCGAGCGATGCGACCGTGGTGGAGACCTACACCCCACTCGCCAGCCAGGACACCCTGGAGGCCCGCATGGCCGACGCCGACCTGGTGTTCCTGGGCGAGGTGGTCCGGATCGACTACCGCGAGTCCTTGGCGGACGGGGCCGACGGGATGGCCCTCCCCCACACCTTCGCCACCTACCGGATCATCGACCCGATCACCGGCGGCACGGCGGGCGAGGAGATCACCCTCCGGTTCCTGGGCGGTCCCAACGAGCAGGGCAACACCCTGGTGGTGTCCGACCTCCCCCGAATCGACGTCGGCGACACCGACATGGTCTTCGTCCGTGGAAACGGCGAGTCGATCTGCCCCCTGGTCGACTGCAGCAAGGGGCGGTTCCGGGTGGTCGACGGCATCGTCTACACCGAGGACGGTCACGAGCTTCACCTGCTGCCCAGCGGCGCAATCCGCCGGGGTCCCTGGCACGACCTTGCCCAGGTCCGCACCCAGACCATCGGTGACCTGGAGTTGGAGGTCCGCCCCAGCCCCATCGAGGAAGCAGGCGACTCCGCCCTTGTCATGCCCACCGACCCGACCGCGCGCGCCCTGGTGGTGGAGCCACTACAGGACCAACTCGCCCTGGCCGCCACCGCCTTCCCGCGGGTCCCCTCCGCGACCGCGCTCGGCGTCTCCCCCGACCAGCCCTTCTCCGTCCACCTTGCCCCCACGGCCCGCTGAAGGAAGGAACCCATGTTCAATCTGTCGCACGCTTCTGCTTCTCGTTCTGTCCTCCTCGCCCTCGCGCTGTCCGCCGGGCTCCTCGCCAGCCCCACCGCCGAGGCCTATTCCACCCAGTGGGTCGCTTGGAACGCGGTGCGCTGGTCCGGGAACGGTGCCACCTTCAACATGGTCGGCGCCAGCCCCGGCAGCATGGAGTGGGAGTCCGTCCAGGACGCCATGGACATCTGGAACGAAAGCGGCTCCAACGTCTGGGTCAACCTGGTCCAGGGAGGCAGCAGCTGGTTCTTCCCCAACTTCAGCAACGAGATCTGCTTCACCACCAACCAGAGCGTGTTCCCGAACGGCTCTGACGGGGTCACCTACTGGTGGTTCGATCCCTTCGGGAACATGGTGGAGGCCGACATCCTCCTCGACGCGAACACCGATTGGACCGACTCCACCTACAAGCACGACCAGTGGGTGTACGACGGGCCCGATTCCTCCGCACAGAGCGTCATGGTGCACGAGTTGGGTCATGCCGTCGGGTTGCAGCACGAGAACCGCTGGTACAACGTGATGGGCGACTCCTGGGAGTACCTCGCGACCAACGGGTCCCAGGCACACTCCTACGTCGGGGCGGACGCCACCATGGGGGCCGCCTCCCTGTATGGCTGGGACTACTACCTGGAGGACTACAGCGCGGTCCATTTCAAGTGGACCGGGGTCAACGGAGAGTACAGCGAACACGGCCGCACCCACGTGTACGACACCTCGGGACGACTGCGCCCCTGGAGGACCGATAAGGATGAGCCGGTCCACAGGGTCTGGCCGGGTGCCACCATCGAGCTCGAGTTCACCTACGAGGCACTGGGTCCCTACGGCCGATGGGTGGAGGTGGACTTCTACCTCTCCGGCAACGACTACATCTCCCAGTGGGACCAGCTCCTGGGCACCTCGTGGGTGACGATCTTCGCGGGCTTTCCCCAGACCTTGCGCCACCGGGTCACCATCCCCTACAGCGTGGCCCCCGGCACCTACTCGATCGGTCCCCGAATCGACTCCAGCTACGACGAGAACTCGGGCAACGACTCGACCTACATCGACATCCTGGTGGTCGACGACTACTGGAACCTCTGCACCCCCGGTACCCCGTGCGAGCGCCACCTGGGCGACTGCGACACAAACGCCGACTGCCAGGGGTCGCTGGTGTGCAACCAGAACGTGGGGGCGTCCTACGGTGCCCGGTCGGACCTCGATGTGTGCGACTACCCGCTGGGCTCCTATTCGTACTGCTCGGAGA